>NZ_BADY01000132.1:0-40314 GCF_000241185.1 Pseudoalteromonas sp. BSi20495 | reverse complement strand
TTTTGCCTCGCTACCTAAGTAGTTTGACTGTTAGAACTCAATCTGTACGAGTGCCCACACAGATGATTGCTTTATATTGTTAAAGAACGTTTTGAGTCGCTTTAGCGTCTCAAGGGATGCGAATAATACACCCTTTATTTTTCGAGTCAATACTTAGTTTTAAACTTTCTTTTTAGAAGATTCAAAACCGAAGTTTTATTTAACTCTGTGAGCAGTTCGTGCTTTGCTATGCTTCAGCGTTTCCCGTCTCAGTGGGGTCGCATTATAGGGAGAACAGATTTTTACGCAAGTACTTTTTTAAAGAAAAAGTAAAAAAAGATGCTGTTCGGTCAGTATCTGAACTAAACACCCTGAAACTGATAGTTTTGTAACCAAACAGTGCACTGTATGGTACAAAAACCACCTTGCTGATACACTCAAAGCTAATAACTATTATCTAAAAGGTACTAAATATGGCAATCCGTTCTTATAAAGGTATAACACCTTCGTTTAATTCGTCTGTTTATATTGATGAGTCTTCAGTTTTGGTTGGTGATATTACTTTAGATGATAATAGTAGTGTGTGGCCGTTAGTAGCTGCACGTGGTGATGTTAACTATATACGTATTGGTAAGCGCTCCAATATACAAGATGGCAGTGTATTGCATTTATCTCGTGCAACTAAAAGCAACCCTGATGGTTATCCACTAATTATAGGTGACGATGTAACTGTTGGTCATAAGGTAATGCTGCACGGATGTGTATTAGGAAACCGTATACTAGTAGGTATGGGCGCTATTATTATGGATAACGTGGTTGTTGAAGACGATGTAATTATAGGTGGCGGCTCTTTAGTACCACCAAACAAACGTTTAGAGTCTGGTTACTTATATGTAGGAAGTCCGGCTAAGCAAGCCCGCCCTCTTACAGAGCAAGAACTTGCCTTTTTAAAAATATCTGCCGATAACTATGTGTCACTTAAAGATGAATACTTAGCTGAAATAGCTAATTTAAGTTAATAAACTTACTTCAATTTGGCCTGCCGAGTTATAGCTTTCTTCTTCGATAAGCTCCTCGGCACGTTCTTCATAATCAAAACGATACTGTTCAAAATATTCTGTTGCGTGACTTTCGTCTGTTAATTTAAGTGTATTTACTTCTATTATACATTCCACCAGCATGCCACTAACTTGTGCAAAAAAAACTAGCTGATGATCGGGCTCTCTAAATTCGAGCCTATCTATAAACTGTATTGCCTGATTCATTTAAGCGTTCCTTGTTTGAGCGCATCCACTACGGGAAGTATTTCTGGCATTTTATTACGCCATACATAATATGCTTGAGCAGCTTGACCAACTAACATACCGCTGCCATCTAAAAGCTTAGCGTTAATATTATGCTGTGCAATCCAATTCATAAAAATGGTATTTTGCAGTGAATAAAACATGTCATAAGCGACTTCACAGTTAGTTATGTGTTTTTCATCAAGAGCTGGAAGTTCGTTATTCATACTGCTAGAGGTAGAGTTTATAATTAGTGAGTAATCGCTTACTGGTAAATCATCAAAACCAAAACCAGATACAGCTCCATATTGAATAAACAGTTTTGCGAGTTCTTTGGCTTTTTGTGCTGTGCGATTAACGATTATTATTTCCTGAGGGTTATGCTCTAGCAAAGGTAAAATAACGCCTCGAGCTGCACCGCCCGCGCCAATAATTAAAATACGTTTATCAATTATGGCTACTTTATTAGCAAGTAAATCATTTACAAAGCCCACACCATCGGTGTTATCACCGAGTAATGTGCCATCATCTCGTTTTTTTAATGTATTAACAGCCCCTACAATTTTAGCTAATGGCGTAAGCTCATCGGCCATTGCATAGGCTTGCTCTTTAAATGGCATTGTAACGTTAGCACCCACACCACCTTGCTCAAAAAAAGACAATACTGTTTTTTCAAAGTTATCGATAGGTGCTAATATTGCGCGATAGTCGATTTGCTCACCCAGTGATACAGCAAATTGTTTATGTATCGCGGGGGATTTTGAATGTTTAATTGGATTTCCAAAAACCGCATATTTGTCCATTTTAAAGCAACCTCTTTGCAGCTATATACTGCCTATTAACGATGATAAGTAATATGATTAAACGACTTTTTTCTAAATCTAAGCCAGCTCCTGAGCAACAGGCTCCTACTCCTGAAAAAACACCGTATGAAATAATAGGTGGAGAGAAAGGGGCGCGTGCTATTTCCAACCGATTCTACGACATAATGGAGTCAGATGAATACGCTAAACCGTTATATGATATGCATCCTCTGCCATTAGATCGAATTCGCCAAGTATTTTTTGAATTTTTATCTGGTTGGTTAGGCGGGCCAAACCTATTTACAGAAAAACATGGTCAGCCAATGCTACGTAAACGCCATATGCCTTTTACTGTAGACAAAGCATTGCGCGATCAGTGGATGTACTGCATGAATAAAACGTTGGATATAGAAATAGACAATCCGTTGTTACGTGAAGGATTAAAACAATCATTCTCTCAACTAGCAACGCACATGATCAATCAGCATTAAATTTATATTTAGCATAATGCAAAAGGCGCTAATTAGCGCCTTTTTGATTACTGTGTAATTGTTATAATTGCCATTCTCTGGCGATTAATTCATTAGACTGGCTAGTTAACCACTCTTGCGGGCGTAAGTAATACTGATATAGGTTAGCTTCTGGGCTACTTGGTTCTGGTTTATAATTATATTCCCAGCGTGCAAGTGGTGGCATAGACATTAATATAGATTCTGTACGCCCGCCACTTTGTAGCCCAAACAACGTACCTCTATCCCATACTAAATTAAACTCTACATAACGTCCGCGACGATAAAGCTGAAAATCACGTTGTTGCTCTGTGTATTCGTCATTTTTACGACGTTCAATAATAGGTAAATAGGCATCTAAAAAGCCATTACCAACCGATTGCATAAACGCAAAACTTTTTTCAAAACCAAGTTCGTTTAAATCGTCAAAAAACAAACCGCCTACTCCGCGCGTCTCGTCTCTGTGCTTTAAATAAAAATACTCGTCGCACCATGTTTTATATTTTGGATAAACTTCACTACCAAATGGCGCACAAATGTCGTGAGCAACTTGATGCCAATGCTGTACGTCTTCTAATACTGGATAAAAAGGAGTGAGATCAAACCCGCCACCAAACCACCATATTGGCTCTTCGCCTTCTTTTTCAGCTATAAAAAAGCGCACATTGGCATGACTTGTTGGTACATGAGGGTTTTTAGGGTGAATAACTAACGACACACCACACGCATGAAAGCTACGTCCTGCAAGCTCTGGTCTGTGTGCTGTTGCTGAACCAGGCATTGAGGCGCCAAATACATGAGAGTAATTAACTCCACCTTGCTCTATTACAGTGCCATTTGTGGTTACACGTGTACGACCACCACCGCCTTCTGCTCGCTGCCAGTTATCTTCTATAAATTTAGCACTGCCATCTGCAGCCTCCAAACCTTTGCAAATAGTGTCTTGCAAAGCCATAAAGTATGCTTTTACTTGATCTAATAATTCGCTTTGCATATTAACCTCTAAATATTTTGCCCGTCATGGCGTCTTTTATTGTGCTTGGTTGAGTATTGCCACCTAACGCCTCGTCAACGTAAAAGCCAACTTGTTCTGTAAATTGCGCTTTGGCTTGATCAATACTAATTACCGTTTCTTGACCGGTTAAGTTTGCACTGGTTGATACTAGTGGCTTACCAAACTCTTGGCACAAGCGTTTTACTGTTGGATGGTTTGTTACTCTTACTGCAATGGTATCAAACTGCCCTGTGAGCCATTTAGGCGTATTTTTAGATGCAGGCATCACCCATGTAATTGCAGCAGGCCAACTCGAAAAAATATCAGCGCGTTTATCCATTGGTATTTTTGCATCATCTACGTATTTTAATAATTGTCCGTAGTTATCAGCGATTAAAATTAGCCCTTTTTCAACCGGGCGCTGCTTAATAGCTAATAGTGCTTCAACGGCTTGTTGATTATCTGGATCACAACCTAAACCATATACAGCTTCTGTTGGGTATAAAATAACTTCGCCTTGCGTTAAGCATGTTATTGCAGTGGGCGTATTTGAAAGGTCTGACAAAGTAGTCTCCAGATATAATTAAACGTTATTCAGTTGGGGTGAGCTTATGCATGCAGCTTTTTTGTGGGCATTGCAATAATGTGCCATTTGCCATATTTCTTTCTATGACAATAGGCCAGTCACATTCAGGACACGGATGTTCAACCGGTTTATTATTAAGCGTGTATTTGCAACTTGGATAGCAATCACAAGAATAAAATACTTTACCAAACTTATTACTACGCGCGACTAAATGACCTTTTTTGCATTTAGGGCAACTAGGCAAAGTATCTTCGCTTTGCTTTTCTTCATTTTCGTTAGCAATATAATGACACTCTGGATAACCCGTACACCCAATAAACATACCATAGCGGCCATTTTTAACCACCAGCGGTTTGCTACACTCAGGACATGCTGAATCTTCTAATATTTTGATTTCGTTACTGTCGTGATGTGCTAGCGGCCTAATAAAGTCGCATTTTGGATAACTTGCGCATCCTAAAAAAGGGCCTGATTTACTATTGCGGATCACTAACTCTGAACCACACTGTGGGCATATCTCGTATTCTTTTTCGAGGGCGTGCTTGTTCGCCGAGAAAAGCGAATGGTCGATTTTACTCATGGTGATCCTAATAGGTTGGTGAATTTTCGCCTAATATACCCAAACCACTTAAAGATACAAGCAATGCCGTGCTTATCCTTTTAAGTAATTTGAGTACAATTAAGATAATTATCTCTAATGAAGAAGTTCGCTGGGTTCATCAAAAATCAAATCTTCCATTTGCTCATATGCCTCTTCAGAGCCTGGAACGTTAAACAAGATCATAAGTACAATCCACTTTAAGTCTTCTAGGCTTATAGTTGGTTTATCGAGAGAGGCTAAACAGTCCATTACCATTTCACGTGTTACATTGTTAATTACGCCAATTTGCTCAATAAACATTAAAAAGCCACGACACTCAGCACTGAGCCTTTGGCATTCACTATCGGTAAATATACGCACAGCATCTTTAGGGTTAGCAATAAGATAAGGAGACTCATCGCTGTGTTGTAAATCAGCTAGTTGCTCTAACCAATCAAGAGCTTTAAATATCTCAGGCTTATTAAAGCCCGCACGCAGTAGCTCATCGGTTAGCTCATTTTGCTCGGCAAATATATCCGCTTCGCTATGAATGTAATTTTCAAAAAGATACAAAAGAATATCAAACATATTACCTTCCTGCGCTTAACTTGATGTAACCATCTAACACTCGCTCAATCTGATCGTCTAATTCTAAATCGAGCAACCTACTGAGTACTTTATCTATTGGCCACTGCGCACGACGCACAATGTCATCTACACTGGTTACTTCAAAGCCAATACTATTTAAAACCTCACATTGAGAATTGGCTTGAATCGGCTGCTCTTTATTAAATACATTATTGTCGTAAGTGAAACTCACCTCATCAAGAATGTCAGCCACGTTTTCTACCAGCTTAGCACCTTGCTTTATTAAAAAGTGACTTGCCTGCGCTAACGGGTTTTTAATAGAACCCGGTACTGCAAATACCTCTTTATTTTGTTCAAGCGCATAGCGTACTGTAATTAACGAACCACTTTTAATTTCAGCTTCAACAATAAGCACTCCTAACGATAACCCAGAAATAATACGATTACGGCGCGGAAAGTTATGCGCATGAGCAGCTGTGCCTGGTAAAAACTCACTCACCAGCAAACCGCTTTCTAAAACTTGGTCTGTTAATAGTTTATGGCGTTTGGGATAGTAAATATCAACCCCAGTACCAAGCACCGCTATGGTTTTCCCCGTACCAGCAAGAGAGCCTTTATGTGCGGCACCATCTATTCCTCGCGCCATACCTGAAGTAACTGTAATACCCGCCAAAGTTAACTCGTATGCAAATTCTGAGGCTATTTCAAGCCCGGTAGGGGTAGCATTACGGCTGCCAACAATTGCAATTTGTGGCGTTGATAATAACGAGACATCTCCCCTGCAAAAGAGTAATAAAGGCGCACTGGCAATCTGCCGGAGATCTTCTGGGTAAAGCGCATCAAAAATACAGACAACAGTAATGTTGTTCAGCGCTATTAATTGCTCATAATGACTGACTTGTTGCCAATTGGTGTTGAGTAAATTACTCGCTTGATTAGCGGTTAACCCAAGCTGTAAAAGCTTGTCATGAGATAAGTCGAATAACGACCCAAGGGAATAGTTTGTAGATAGTGCTAAAAGGGTTTTTATACCCAACCCTTTACACATATAAAAGGCAAGCCAGTGGGCTAGATTGCCAGATGACTGATCCATGCACTCTCCTAGAGCACCGACTCGCTACTTCTTAATGAATAACTGCAATATCTCCAATGCGAATTAGGTGCTGGTTTTTAGTTATTAATGCATAACTTACTTTGTCATACACTTTAAAGACAATTAGCTCACCAACTTTTTCTTTAGGCATAGTCCAAACGGTACTGTTTTCGTCTGCTTCTAAGCCTAAAAACTCACTGGTGTCTGATACCAGTTTTTCAAAGCTACTGGAGTCTTCAGGATAACGAGGCCCTCGCCGTCCATCAATTACACCTGGTGATTGACGTTCAATATCTAATATGTGACCTGGTTCTACTTGTTGTTCTGAACCTAAGTTTAGCACCACAATGTCCATCGTGCTGAATTCCCTACTGTGATTAGCAGAAGCAATGACCGCACCTTCAACAGGCTGTTTAGGTCGGTGCATATTAAAGTATGCTGGCAACATTTGTCCCTGCATTAGAGGTAATAAAAAATCGCCTTGTTTAATTTCACGCTTAACCGACTCAACCCTTACTGAAGCTGGCACACCGTTGGTGATATCCCCTCGCCTAAATACACGTACCACCCCAACAAAGCTTGCTTTATTAGCTAGTGCAGTATTTGTTTTAGGATCAACATAAGGTTCGCCTTTATGGTAAATGGCGTAAGCCTGATTTAATTTTAAATCACCATTTATATATAAAATATGACCCAGTGTCTGTGTTTTAGTATTTTGATTTGCGCCCAAAACATATGGCTTATTATCTATTTCGTCGCTATTAATTGCTTGCTCATACGTCAAGTAAGGTTTAATTAGTTCAAGTGGCAATGTTGTAACTGCATTTTTACCTTTAGGGGTAATACGTCCCTGCGGAGAAAGCTTTCTGTATGCTTTATTTATCACTAAACGAGGTTTTCCGTCTGCATCGTAAACTAATGTTAGCGCATCCCCTGGGTAAATAAGATTTGGGTTGTTTATTTGAGGATTCATTTGCCATAATTCTGGCCATAGCCAAGGTTTATTTAAATAAATACCAGAGATATCCCAGAGCGTGTCTCCTTTTTTTACAACATACTGTTTTGGCGCGTCTTTTTTTATTTCCAACACATCTGCAACTGCCGGAAAAGCAGCACTTAATGCAAGCATGATTGCAACTAACGGGGATCTCATTGAGCTTCCTTGTATTGTTTTTTCATTATTATTGCCCAAAACCTGTTAAAGGTGAACGTGAATGGCTAAAATAAGAGCATACAATACCCTAAATTAAGCACAAGTGAAAAAGGTAACTATGGCTAGGTTAGAAGTTTTAAGATTTCCAGATGAACGTTTACGTACAATAGCAAAAGAAGTTGCTCAAGTTGACGATACAGTACGCCAAATTGTTAAAGATATGCTGGAAACTATGTATGATGAAAATGGTATAGGGCTTGCTGCTACACAAGTAGATATTCATCAACGAATTGTTGTTATTGACGTATCAGAAGAGCGTGATGAGCCACTGGTATTAATTAATCCACAAATCATCAAAAAAGATGGCTCAACTATTAGCGAAGAAGGCTGTTTATCAGTACCTAACTCGTATGCAAAAGTTGACCGCGCAGAAACAGTAACAGTCTCTGCACTTAACGAAAACGGTGAAGAGTTTGTACTAGATGCAGACGAACTGCTGGCCATTTGTATTCAACATGAACTAGATCACCTTCAAGGTAAGCTATTCATTGATTACTTATCTCCATTAAAGCGCCAACGTATTCGTAAAAAGCTTGAAAAAGAAGCCAAGTTTGCAGAACAGTAATAAGCACCTTAGGAAGACTCAGTGACTCAACCATTACGCATTATATTTGCCGGTACGCCGGATTTTGCCGCACGTCATTTACAAGCGCTAATACAAAGCGAACATCAAATAGTGGGTGTATATAGCCAGCCAGACCGCCCTGCCGGTCGTGGTAAAAAATTAAAAGCCAGTGAAGTAAAAGCGCTAGCGCTTGAGCACAACTTACCGGTTTTTCAGCCACAGTCATTAAAAAATGATGAAGCACTAGCAGAGCTAACAAGCTTAAATGCCGACATTATGATTGTTGTAGCGTATGGCTTAATTTTACCTAAAGCTATTTTAGAAGCTCCACGTTTAGGTTGTTTAAATGTGCATGGTTCTATATTACCGCGCTGGCGCGGTGCTGCACCTATTCAACGCGCAATTTGGGCAGGTGATGAACAAACCGGCGTAACAATAATGCAAATGGATGAAGGGCTAGATACCGGCGATATGCTACATATAAGCCGCTGCCCTATTAGCACGACAGAAACTAGCGCTAGTTTATATACCAAGCTTGCTGAGCTAGGTCCAGATGCGTTAATTGAAACCATTAATAAATTAGCTAATGGTGAGATCACGCCTGAACCTCAAAACGATGAACTTGCTAACTACGCTAAAAAGCTTTCTAAAGAGGAAGCTAATATAGACTGGTCCATGAGTGCGCTGCAAATTGAGCGAAACATTCGCTCTTTTAACCCATGGCCTGTGTGCTTTACTCAAATGAGTGGGCAAACAGTAAAGATTTATCAAGCGCAGGTTACCTCGCAATCAGGTAATCCTGGGCAAATTTTATCAAGCGACAAAAATGGCGTAGTAGTGGCGTGTGGTGAACATGCTTTATGTATTACGCAATTACAACCGCAAGGTAAAAAACCAATGGCAATTAACGACTTTTTAAATGGTCGTAGTGACTGGGTTACCCCTGGCACAGTATTAGGCGAAAACAATGAGTAATGTTCAAAACGTACGAGCGCTTGCCGCTGAAACTTTATATAACGTAGTTGATAAAGGCGCTTCGCTTAATCAAGAACTGCCATTTGCTAGCCAAGGCTTACCACCAAAAGACAAAGCGCTACTACAACAAATTTGTTATGGCGTTTTACGCTACTTACCTAGCCTTGAAAACTACTGCCAACATTTAGTGGAAGATCCACTAAAAGGTAAACGCAGAATATTTCAATTTTTATTATATGTAGGTATTTATCAACTACAACACATGCGTGTACCGCCGCACGCAGCAATATCTGAAACTGTAAATGCACTTGCTCAATTACGTGCTTTAGGTTTAAAAGGGCTTATTAACGCTATATTACGTAGTTTTCAACGCCAGCAAGTTGAGCTTGAAGAAAAAGCGAAGCTTATCCCTGTGTGTTTATACAACCACCCTAATTGGTTTATCAAACAAGTAAAAGAGGCCTACCCAGATAGTTGGGAAGACATACTTGCAGAAAACCAACAACAAGCACCTATGTGGTTACGTGTGAATCAAGCACAATATAGCACGCAAGAATACAGCGATATGCTAACGGCGAACGATATTGAACATACCTTAAATCCTGACTTTATAGACGGAATTAAGCTCGCTAAACCACGCGATGTATTTTCCTTACCAGAGTTTGATACAGGTGCATGTTCAGTACAAGATGCCGCAGCACAACTTGCAGCACGCTTTTTAGAACCTAAAGCTGATGACACTATTTTAGATGCCTGTGCAGCACCTGGCGGAAAAACCTGTCACATATTAGAACTTGCTGACGCAGACGTACTTGCACTCGATAGCGACTCAACTCGACTTGAACGTGTTAAGCAAAACCTTACCCGTATTGGCTTAGGTGCAGACTTGCAATGTGGTGATGCCTCGCAACCACATACTTGGTGGGACGAAAAATTATTTGATCGTATTTTGCTTGATGTGCCTTGTTCGGCCACTGGTGTAATTCGCCGCCATCCAGATATAAAATGGTTACGTCGCGCATCTGACATTGTTGATTTAGCCGCTCTTCAAGGTGATATACTCAATAGTATTTGGCCACTTTTAAAACCAGGTGGTACATTGGTATACGCTACATGTTCGGTTCTTCCACAAGAAAATCAGCAACAAGTAGCTAAGTTTTTAGCTAATAATGACGATGCAGAGCACATTCCTCTGCATGACAAAGACACCGTTACAATGCCAGGGTTACAGCTACTACCAGGCGAAAGCGATGGATTTTATTACGCTAAGCTAGTTAAAAAAACCTAAAATTAATGAACTGTAAATTAGCCATTTTTATAATTTAAAAATGGCTCTTAATTGCTACTTATAACACGGGTAAATAATGAAAATAATCATACTCGGTGCTGGCCAAGTAGGCGCAACACTCGCTGAGAATTTAGTAGGCGAACAGAATGAAATTACAGTCGTTGATATAGATGGTAACCGATTACGTGAACTTCAAGATAAGTACGACTTACAAGGTGTAGTAGGACACAGTGCGCATCCTGATGTATTACGTCAAGCTGGAGCTGAAGACGCCGATATGGTTATTGCAGTAACCAGTTCAGATGAAGTAAACATGGTTGCATGCCAAGTGGCGTACAGTATTTTTAAAACGCCCACTAAAATTGCCCGTATTCGCTCAGAGCAATATTTAAAATACCGCGAGAAACTTTTTCAGAACGACGACTTGCCAATCGATCATTACATTGCCCCAGAAGCACTCGTGACCAAGTACATTCGTCGCTTAATCGACTACCCTGGCGCATTACAGGTATTGCAGTTTGCCGATGGCATGCTCTCGTTAGTTGCAGTGAAAGCCTATTATGGCGGTTTACTCGTCGGTTATGCATTGTCTGCACTTAAAGAACACATCCCTAATGTAGAAACCCGTGTTGCCGCTATTTACCGCCAAGGTAAAGCAATCAAACCACTAGGTACAACGGTCATTGAAGCCGATGACGAAGTATTTTTTATTGCCGCTACAAAACATATACGCGCAGTAATGAACGAACTACAAAAACTTGAACGTTCTTACAAAAAAATCATGATAGCGGGTGGCGGTAATATTGGCGCGGGCCTTGCCCGCTCACTTGAAAAAAACCACACAGTTAAATTAATTGAGCGTAGCAAAGAGCGTGCTGAGCAACTCTCAGAAATGCTAGATAACACAGTTGTATTTTGTGGTGACGCATCAGATCAAGAATTACTCTCAGAAGAGCATATTGATCAAGTTGATGTATTTATTGCCGTAACCAATGACGATGAAGCAAATATTATGTCAGCCATGCTTGCAAAACGTATGGGCGCACAAAAAACAATGGTACTTATTCAGCGTGGTGCTTACGTTGATTTAGTACAAGGGGGAGAAATAGACATTGCCATATCTCCTCAACAAGCCACCATTTCGGCATTACTAACACATGTACGTCGTGGCGACATTGTTAACGTCTACTCATTACGCAAAGGTGCAGCAGAGGCGATTGAAGCGGTAGCCCATGGTGATGAGAATACATCAAAGGTGGTTGGCCGTGCTATTGCAGATATAAAACTTCCTGCAGGTACAACGATTGGGGCAATTGTACGAAATGACGACGTACTCATTGCTCATGACGACACCATTATTATGTCAGGCGATCACGTTATTATGTTTTTAATCGATAAAAAACACATTAATGTGGTAGAAAAATTATTTCAGGTAAGTGCTATATTTTTGTAGTCTTATGACGTATAAAAAGCCGCTGGCGAAGGCGGCTTTAATCGTTGATAATCGCGTGTTAATTATCATTTTAGAGTTACTGTACTTTTGCAAACTCTTCTTTAGAAAGCTCACCATTCCCGTCAGTGTCTAAGTCATCAAATAATTTCACTAACTGCGCGTTAACTTGCGCTTCTTGCTTGGTGATAACCCCGTCACTATCGATATCAAAAGAGGCAAAATCAACGGCGGCATACGCAGCTGACGACGATGCTAAAATGATGACGGCCAGTGTTGTGTTTAATGTTTTCATAATAATTTCCTAAATAATAAAGAGGAAGTCCTTTTCAAAGATCCCTGACTGTGAAAAATGTTTAATCTGAAAAAAGATTAATTAACCTGAACTCTGGTTAACTAGTAATTAGCGAACTCTTCTTTAGAAAGCTCACCGCTACCGTCGGTATCTAGCTCGATAAATTCAGCCATTAAATCGGTGTCGACTGCCGCTTCACTTGGGCTAATTGTGCCGCTACCATCTATATCAAGGCTATTAAAGTCTGATGCTGCAAATACAACTGAAGAAGACGCTATAGCTATAAGTGCCAGTGCTTTATTTAAATGTTTCATAGTTTAATCCTTCAATGTTCTATCAAAAAAGTTGCTTCGTTTAGCTTAAGCGTAATTTTTCACTTCCTTGTTACCCTCTTTCGTAAGCTCCTTGCCTACTTAGGTTGTCTTTGGCAACTCAGGATAAATACTTGTTAATTAAGCTTCTGAAAATTCTTCTTTTGATAACTCACCATTTTGGTCAGTATCAAGTTCTGAGAACATGCTCATTAACTTTGCATCTACTGATGCTTCTGCTTGGCTAATTGTGCCACTGCCGTCTACATCAAGTGTATCAAAGTCTGTTGCAGCAAAAGCGGCTGAAGAAGATGCTAATGCAATAAGTGCTAGTGCTTTATTAATGCGTTTCATAATATGTATCCTTCAAATTTATGTGTGTGCGATTAAGGTGTCTTACTTTAAATCACGCTTAAGTTCAGTACACCATGACTATTACAACTTAGGTGCCAACTTTTAAAAACTGTTATTTTTCAAGTGGTTAACAGTATAAAATCGTGATGTGGATAAATTTCAAGTGCTTTCCTGTTGCTTTTTAGCAACACAGCGATATGAAAAAACAAAATAGACAATAAAAACAAGAGGTTAATTTAGATTAAAAAAACACAAATTATGAATTTAGATATTTTAAATGAGGTTTAAAGCAAAAATTCAGCTTTATTTTGGTTGGGTTTATTACATGAAATTAGATTATGGTAATCTTTTATTATTTTAAGCTACTGTTTTATATTATTTATTTAATTATTAAAAATAATAACCAAATAATTTTCATCTATAAAGCAGGCAATCGCTATTTTGTTGCAAAATAGCGAAATCTCTTTTAACCGACTTCGAATTCGAGCATGGAGGGATCAATAAAGTGCTCTTTCATAAAGGTATTCATTTCATCTTCACTGGCTAATAGTTTAATACCAAATCTGATCCCCGCATCATGCTCTTTAACGCTACACACTTCGCCTTCAAAATTTTGCGCACTGCTATCTAGCATAATAGTACATTGCATATCTTTTATACTTTCAAGCTCTTTATTACTTCTAACATCAAACATAACTCCCGTTAATGAGATATCTTTAATAACACCTTCGAGTACTCTGTCGTCACTTAGTTTTAGCTTTGCAGGTAATAAAGTAGGGATACGCGTTTGCGAACGCAAACTAAATAACTGAACCTGTTCAGGAAAGTTTATAAAAATAAGCCGAGCCGGATGAGAAGAAATAGACATAATTTTCTGACGAAACGCAATTACTTTCCCACCGCTGCCTTCTATTAAAGCCCTCACGACAACGGTTATACCGTCACGTAAATAATCACTTGCCGCAGGTAAGCGTTTTGAGCTTGGATAATTTAAAATAATAAATTTATCATCAAGTAATCCCACCATCTCAGTCTTAATACGTTTACTACTGGTAGGCGTTAAAATTTCTAGATCGACCAAGCTGCCAATAATTATATTATTAAGATTGCTTATTGGCATATTCTCTCCCTTGTAATGTATTTTTTAAATAAAACAGTTAGCTTTATCCACGCCAAAACGTTGGCGTAAATAACACAAGTAAAGTAAATATTTCTAACCGGCCAAACACCATCGCAATAGTAAGTAACCATTTAGCGCCATCAGTTATCGCGCCATAATGCGATGCTACATCACCCAAACCTGGACCTAAATTATTTAAACAAGCAGCAGTGGCAGAGAACGCCGTTATGTTATCCATACCCGTGCCCATAAGCGCTAACATAATAATAATAAACACCAGCGCATAAGCAGAGAAAAAGCCCCACACAGCTTCTACCACTTTATCTGGCAACGCCTTTCGACCCAACTTAATTGAATATATAGCACGAGGATGCACCAAACGATTAAGCTCACGCACGCCCTGCAAATAAAGTAAAAATACGCGAACGACCTTCATACCACCACCGGTAGAGCCTGCACAGCCACCAATAAAGCTCGAAAATATAAGTAAAATAGGTAAAAACAAAGGCCATGTTGAAAAGTTATCAGTAGCAAAACCTGCCGTTGTACTCATTGATACTGCTTGGAATAAAGCCTGATCGAGGGTTTCGTCGCCATTAGCATATATTTCATTTGACGAAAGCACCGTAAAACAAATAACTACAAGTGCAAGCTGAATGCATAGGAAAACTTTAAATTCAGGGTCACGTAAATAAACTCTTACGTTTCGGCTCGATACAGCGGCATAATGTAGCGAAAAATTAATTGCAGCAATAATTAAAAAGAATACACAAATAAAGTTAATGACAGGGCTATCAAAGTGACCTATCGATGCGTCATAAGTAGAAAAGCCGCCTATCGCCACTGTAGAAAATGCATGGCAGATAGCATCAAACCAGCTCATTCCTGCCGCCCAATAAGCGAGCATACATGTCAGCGTAAGCGACACATAAATGTACCAAAGATGCTTAGCTGTATCAGCAATCCGTGGAGTCATTTTTGAATCTTTTACCGGGCCTGGAATTTCAGCGCGGTACAACTGCATACCACCCACGCCTAACATAGGCAGTATAGCGACGGCGAGTACGATTATACCCATACCGCCAAACCACTGGAGTTGCTGGCGATAAAACAACACCGATTTGGGTAAATACTCAATACCGGTAAGCACTGTAGCGCCTGTGGTTGTTAAGCCAGAAAATGCTTCAAATACCGCATCAGCGAGCGATAAATTCGGTTCTTGTAAAAATATAAGCGGTAACGATGCAAATGCCCCAAGTACCAACCAAAACAAAACAACAATTAAAAAGCCTTCACGTGCTTTTAAGTCACCATTTTCATGACGGTTTGGGTAATAAGCCATCATGCCAATAACAACACTAAAGATAAATGCTAAAACAAAAGGAACACCACCACCGTCTTTATATATTAAAGACACCAGTGCTGGGGGCACCATGGTAATACTAAACAGCGCAACGAGTTGGCCAAGAATTTTTATGATGGTACGAAATTGCATTTAGCTTATCGCTTTTATTATTAGTAAATTCAGGTTGAGTAGTATCAACCAAATTAAATAGAGTGAATATGCATTACATGCAATTTGTGTAGGTTATTACTCTTTAATCGTTAACTCAACTGCGCCGTGACTTAAATCAAAAATATCTTTGATTGCTTGCTGCGCTTCGCGGCTATCTATTGTAATCACCCATTCAATATTAGCAGTAAATTGCTTATCAATATTAAGCACTTGATACTTTGTTTTTAATAACTGCTCAATCGCGCCTTGCATGCTGTACTCGCTACCCCCTGTAATTTCAACACTGGGAACTTTAAGCACTGTTTGCAACTTCACTAACGCATTGTTTAGTGAGCCACCATAAGCACGTACTAGTCCGCCAGTGCCTAATTTTATGCCGCCAAAGTAACGTGTGACGACAGCTGTGATTTCGCCAAGGCCTGAACCCACCAGCACATTTAACATAGGCTTTCCTGCAGTGCCATTTGGTTCACCATCGTCCGAAAAACCATAAACATGGCTGCCACCGGGGTTGCCTGCCACATGTGCCCAACAGTTATGACGCGCATCGCTATACTTTTCTTCAATGCTTTTAATAAATGCTTTAGCTGAATTTAAATCGGGGGTGTGTGCAATGTGGACTATAAACGTACTTTTTTTAATTTCTTCTTGATGAAAAACGTCAGCAGCAGGGTATTTATATTCAGACATATTTTAAACTTGTAAAAAGGGGGCCAAAAGGCCCCTTTAAATAATGTACGTATTTTAACGTGTATAAACTAATTGGTGTTAACTAGAATTAATCGAGCGCTAAATCTCGTGTCATATTTTCTAAGCTATCTTCGTGAACAATAATGTTATCTTCAATACGAATGCCGCCAAATGGTTTAAATGACTCTACCTTTTCCCAGTTAATAAACTGCTTATTATCGGTTTGCGCTAAATCACCAAGCAGTGAATCAATAAAGTATAAACCAGGCTCAATAGTAAACACTTGGTTTTTTTCGATCAGGCGAGTACAACGCAAGAACGGATGCCCTTCAGGCGATGGTTGATGTGTGCCCTTTTCGTCACTCATAAAACCGCCCATATCATGCACTTGTAAACCTAGGTGATGTCCTAGTCCATGCGGGAAGAAAGTAGAGGTAATTTTACGCTCAACAATTTCTGTCGCGGGTAGGTTAACAATTTTAAAGTCACTGAGTATTTGTGCGATACGGTTATGGCATTCAACGTGTAAATCACCATAAAGCATACCCGGCTTTAAACCTTTACCTAACTCGATTTGTTGAACCGTCATCGCTTGTACAAGCTCAGCAAACTCACCTTGCTTTTTAAAATCATACGTACGAGTAATATCAGCGGCATAACCATTAAAGTTTGCACCGGCATCAATTAAAAATGAGTTATGAGTGTGTGGCGCTTTTGGATCAAAGTGCGTGTAATGCAAAATAGCGCAGTTTTCGTTAAGCGCAACAATGTTGCCGTACGGCATTTCATTTTCGCTTTGGCGTGTCGCCATTAAATACGCTTGCTGAATGTCGAACTCGCTACCACCATTAAAAAATGTATCGCGTGCAGCTTTATGCCCATCTACTGCAATGCGGTTAGCGTTGCGTAAACATTCAAGTTCGTACTGCGTTTTATAAGCGCGGTGGTAATGAAAATAGTTAAGTACAGGCTCAGGGTTCATAATACTAAAACCAAGGGCTTGCGCTACTTCAATGTATTCACCCATGTAAGCATATTTAGCTTTATCGTATGGTAATAACTTTTCTACTTGATCAGGCTGAAGTAGTAGCTCTATATCAAAGTACTCGGCCCAAAAGTCGCGTGGCTCATCAGGCACTTTATGCCAAAAATCTACTGGACGATAAAATATGAGTTTTGGCTTGTCGCTGCCATTTACCACAATCCAGCAATGAGGATTATCAATAACCGGTAACCATGCTTTAAACTGTGGATTAACTTTAAATGGATAATACATATCATCTAAAAACTGGCGCTTAGCTTGGCCTGAATGAATTACTAATCCTTCTAACCCTTCGCTATTACAAATTGTACGAGTACGCTGTTGCAGTGTTGCAATATGTTCGGCGTATAAAACGGCTAATTTATCCATTGTTAATCCATCTGTTAAATTTAACTTGCTCTGAGTCTACCACTTATACCAATTGCATTAAATTAATGATCTATTATAGCGATAAGAAAATAGCTTAATAACAAGGCTAAAATTATGATACATAGTTGTTCTATATAAATAATTTTTAACGTAGTTATTGAGTTATTTAATGCGCTAGAATGATCATGTTTTAATAAAATTGGTATTATCCGCAAAGCGCTCAAAAAAGGGGGTATCTAGCATGTAAATACCCCCCCACTTTAAACTTATATTTACTAACCGCCCATTTTCATTTGAAGCAATGGCGCGAGAACATTTCCTTCTCGGCCCATTCTAGTATGGTAAACCTGACGATACGCAAACACATTTTTTACATAATCACGGGTTTCACGATACGGAATAAGCTCCACCCATAATTCAGCCGGAATAGCTTCATCAGGTAGCCAGCGTTTAACACGGTGATACCCTGCATTATATGAAGCCGTTGCTAGTATTTCGTTGCCATGGTTCTTCTTTTTTAAATACTGTAGATAACTGCTACCTAACCTAATATTTGTTTTAGGCTGATATAATCGATTACTCGACACACTGCCTTTATTTACATATTTGGCCGTACTTGGCAATAATTGCATTAAACCACGTGCATTAGCGTGAGAGCGTGCATCAGGGGCAAAAGAGCTTTCACGCCTTGCAATAGCAATACTCCAGGCCACATCTATTTTGCTGCGTTTACTGTAGCGTTCAAATACATCTTGAAACGCAAACGGAAAACGTTGATCTACGTTATCCCACGCTTTAATTTTTGCTAAAGTAAAAATGGTACTGTCGTGCCAGCCTAAATCTGTAGATAGTTGTGATGCAGCTAGCTTTTCTTCATCACTAGAGGTATCAGTTAAGTAATTCCACTCACGGCGAGCCGACGTGAAGCGCTCAAGATCATAAAGCGCTTTTGCTCGTTTAAAGCCTGGTGCATTACTAACGTTATCTACCAGTACCTTATCAACTATTAAAGGCTCATTATTTAAATCAACTGGCAACTCCAAGCGTGCGGCAGCTAAAAAGCCATAATAATCACGATTAGTCGCTACTTTTTTCCAAATATCGTCTGCTTTTTGCTGCTCGCCACGTTGTGCATAGCTATAAGCTAACCAATATTGCTGGCCGAGGCTTAAATTTTCTTTCCCTGTAAAAAATGCAGCAATCCCCTCCCAATCTTGGGTTTTGAGCATATTGCCCAATTGCCATTGAATAAGCTTGCTGTCTAGTCGCTCTTTTGGCACTTTATTTAGCCAAAAACTCGCTTGCTTATGCCCACTTGAAGCAAGTGACAACGCAAAGGTGTAATAGACATCCGCTTTTTCTTCGTCGCTGTACTTAAATATTTTTTCTATCTTTTCCCATGCTTTTAAAGCGAGTGCTTTATCGCGCCAAACCAAACGCTTAACACCATAAATTGCTATTTGCCCTTCTTTAGCTGATTTTTTTTTGTATCGATATAAACCAGCAGAAGCACTAGGGTCTCGACGCACCTCTAGATATAAATCAGCCAAGTAGCGCTCATTTTTAGGTAATAACGTTTTTAAGTAAGGTAATAAACTTTGCTTGCCACCTTCGGCTGCAAGCGTAATTCGCTGCCAAACAGTTTCTTTATCCATGTAACCTTTTTTACGCCACACTGAAAAAAGCTCGTCGCACTCTTGCGGTTGCGACTTTCCGACAGTCCATAGATCGGTTACTTGATTTAGTATTGCTTTTTCAGGTGCACCTAAATCAAGCTGAAAATCCAAATAAGTGCACGTAAGCTCTGTATTTGATGTTTCACGGTAATTATTAATATATGCCGCTTTTTTATTTTTCTTTTTTAAATACGCTAACCATGCTTTACGCACCGGCCATTCAAGGGGCGTATGCTGATAAATAGTTAAATAGTTTTCTATTTCTGACTGGTATTTAATATTAGGATGTCGTTGCCAATACGTTTTTTCAACATACGGCTTTAACGGATGGTTAAGGTTACTAACCGCTTGTTTAAAATCTTGATAACTTCCATGACGGACTTTTTTTTCAGCATCTAAAAATGCATCGTTATCAATACTTGCCTCGGCAGAATGAAGAGGGAAAATGAATGCAGCTGCCGCAATGCTTAATAAATATTTTTTCATAATGTCCTTTAATAAAAAATTAAAGTAGTGAATAAAAACTTTTCAACCACCTTAGCACCAAACCAGCTATATTTTAACCAGTCGATTGTAACCGAGTTAAATTTTTCGTTGCATTTTTAATTTAAAGCAAGCACACTGATTGAAATGCAAACTCATCGTACCAGTCTTAGTTCGTCAACTAGGGAGAATAATAATGTTATATAAAAGCGATTCCTTTGAAGTTAGCTTCCTAAAGGAAAACATCGCCGAGTTTAAGTTTTGTGTTGCAGGTTCTGTAAACACATTATCTCAAAAAACTCTTTCAGATTGCGCAGCAGCATTAAAAGAATTAGCCGCCAATACTGATATCAAAGGCATGATTTTTACCAGTGATAAAGAGCACTTTATTATTGGTGCCGATATCTTCGAATTTTTACCTACATTTACTAAACCTGAAGAAGAATTAGTAGTGTGGATCAAAAACGCAACCGACGTTTTTGATGCAATTGAAGATTTACCATTCCCAACTCTAAGCGCTATAAACGGTATGGCACTTGGCGGTGGTTGTGAGTGGGCACTTGCTACCGACTATCGTGTAGCAAGCGAAACAGCTAAAATGGGCCTACCAGAAGTTAAACTTGGCATAATGCCAGGGTTTGGTGGCACAGTGCGCTTACCACGCATCATTGGCGCCGATAACGCGATGATGTGGATTACCTCAGGCGCAGAAAACCGCGCAGCAGATGCCCTTAAAGTAGGTGCGTTTGACGCGGTAGTTAGTGCTGACAAACTTCTAGAGTCAAGCGTATCAACACTTGAACTAGCGATTGCTGGCAAGCTAGATTGGCAAGCAAAACGTAACGTAAAACTACAGCCACTTAAATTAAACCGTGTTGAGCAAGGCATGAGCTTTGCTATGGCAGAAGGTATGGTAATGGGTAAAACCAAAGGCCACTATCCTGCACCGGTTATGGCTGTACGTACTATTAAAGCAGCGGCAAACTGTACTCGCGATGAAGCAATGGCAATCGAAAATGCCAACTTTGCTAAATTAGCACGTACACCAGAAGCAGCTGCACAAACAGGTATATTCCTAGCTGACCAATACATTAAAGGCAAAGCACGTAAATTTGCTAAGCACAGCGATGTAGAAATTAAGCAAGCCGCTGTATTAGGTGCTGGTATTATGGGTGGCGGTATTGCATACCAGTCTGCTTATAAAGGTACACCTATTATAATGAAAGACATCCAACAAGATGCGCTTGATTTAGGTATGGGTGAAGCGTCTAAGTTATTAGGTGCAAAAGTTAAGCGTGGCCACATGCCAATGGAAAAAATGTTGGCAACACTTAGCAAAATTAAGCCAACACTTAACGCGTCAGACCTACAAAGTGCCGACATTATTGTTGAAGCCGTTGTAGAAAACCCTAAAGTTAAGCAAGCAGTACTCGCTGATCTTGAAAAGACCATGCCAGAAGGCACTGTACTTACTTCAAACACATCAACTATTTGTATTGATTTACTAGCACAAGCGCTAGATAAGCCAGAAAATTTCTGTGGTATGCACTTTTTCAATCCAGTGCCAAAAATGCCATTAGTAGAAATTATCCGTGGTGCAAAAACCTCAGATAAAACAATCAATGCAGTAGTTGATTACGCGCTTAAATTAGGTAAATCACCAATTGTTGTTAACGATTGCCCAGGCTTTTTTGTAAACCGTGTTTTATTCCCTTACTTTGCAGGTTTTAGCAAATTAGTGGTTGAAGGCGCTAACTTTGCAAAAGTAGATAAAGTAATGGAAAACGTATTTGGCTGGCCTATGGGTCCGGCTTACCTACTTGATGTTGTAGGTATTGATACAGCGTTCCATTGTACTGGCGTAATGGCTGACGGTTTCCCTGAGCGTATGGCGCGTGCTGATAAAGACCCTGTGACTATTTTTGCCAACGAAAAACGTTTTGGTCAAAAGAACAAAGCCGGTTTTTACAAATACGAAACAGATCGTCGCGGTCGTCTTAAAAAGTCTCATGACGAGACAGCAATTGAGCTATTAAGCCCAATTACAGACGCACCAAAAGAATTTGATAAACAAGAAATCATCGACCGTTGTATGATTCCAATGATCAACGAAGTGCTACTGTGCTTGCAAGAAGGCATTGTTGCCTCGCCGCAAGAAGCAGATATGGCATTAGTTTACGGTGTTGGTTTCCCTCCATTTAGAGGCGGCGCGTTCCGTTACTTAGATCAAACTGGTTTAGCTAACTTTGTTGCAGCAGCAGACAAATACGCTCACCTAGGTGCGATTTACCAAGTATCTGAGCAAACTCGCAAGTGGGCCGAAGAAGGTCGTGTTTTCTATAAGGTGGAAGGTTAATATCATGAATAATCCAGTAATTGTAGATTGTATCCGCACACCAATGGGTCGCTCTAAAAGTGGTGTATTCAAACATAAACGTGCAGAAGACTTAAGCGCACATTTAATGAAAGGCTTACTAGATCGCAACCCAGCAGTTGATCCAGCATCAATTGACGATATTTATTGGGGTTGTGTACAGCAAACATTAGAGCAAGGCTTTAACGTAGCACGTAACGCATCATTGCTTGCCGGTATTCCGCACAGCGTTCCTGCTGTTACGGTTAACCGTTTATGTGGCTCTTCTATGCAAGCATTGCATGACGCAGCACGCGCAATAATGACAGGCGCTGGCGACACTTACCTAATTGGTGGTGTTGAGCACATGGGTCACGTACCTATGACTCACGGCAACGACTTTCACCCAGGCTTAGCAACATCAATTGCACAAGCGTCTGGCTCTATGGGCTTAACAGCAGAATACCTTGCTACGCTTCATGGCATTAGCCGTGAGCAACAAGATGAATTTGCTTACCGTTCACATCAACGTGCACAAGCTGCAACTGTTGAAGGCCGTTTCCGTCGCGAAATTTTAGCAATGGAAGGTCACGCAGCAGATGGTTCGCTTATCTTAGTTGAAGACGACGAAGTAATTCGCCCAGAAACAACTATAGAGGGCCTATCAAAGCTTCGCCCTGTATTTAATCCTGCATCGGGTACGGTAACAGCCGGTACGTCTTCTGCACTTTCTGACGGCGCATCTGCAATGTTAGTAATGAGCGAAGAAAAAGCAAAAGAACTTGGTTTACCAATTCGTGCGCGCATTAAAGCAATGGCAGTCGCTGGTTGCGACCCATCAATTATGGGTTACGGCCCAGTACCAGCAAGTAAAAAAGCACTTGCACAAGCCGGTATTACAATTGATGACTTAGGCGTAGTAGAACTTAACGAAGCCTTTGCAGCACAATCATTACCTGTAATGAAAGATTTAGGGTTAATGGATGTTGTTGACGAAAAAGTGAATTTAAATGGCGGCGCAATCGCACTTGGTCACCCACTGGGTTGTTCGGGTTCGCGTATTAGCACATCGCTTATTCACTTAATGGAAGACAAAAATGTACGATACGGTTTAGCAACTATGTGTATTGGTTTAGGCCAAGGCATTGCCACTGTATTTGAACGTGTTCAAGACTAATTAGTTTAAACATGTAAAACCATCTTGGTGATTAAAAAGGCGGATTGATTTTATTCAGTTCGCCTTTTTTATTAGCTTCAATTTATGAAAACCACCCTTTATCAAACAAGCATGTAACATCGTAATTATGTGATCGGGCGTATTATTAAATAAAGTCTTTTGAAACTGCTAAAAGCATTAAGTAAAATAGTTAAATTACGCTTAAAATTGCGTTAAACTGCCAAACTTATTAAGTGCAATACCTAAGCACTCGCGTACACAGCAACCACTTTAATTAAACAGGCCAATTTATTATGAGCTTTGATAATCCCGATCACCAATTAGATGCCATAGGCCTTCGCTGCCCAGAGCCAGTAATGATGGTACGTGCTGCTATTCGTAAAATGAACGATGGTGAAACGTTATTAATCACTGCTGATGACCCATCAACCACTCGCGACATTCCGAGCTTTTGTACGTTTATGGATCACACGCTGGTGGCTAAAGATGCAGAAGAAGCACCGTATAGGTATGTGGTTAAGAAAGGAATTTAAATTATTTTATGTCTACTTATCGTTAATTTTCTCTATTTTATGAAGCCACTCATTAAAACCCGAACATTTATTTCGTATTGTTTCTACTCCAATAGCCTCAGCAATACGAGGGCCATGTGTTGTTTTTCTGTACCGAACAACAGACATAATTCTTTTTGATGGTGCAGTCTGCGGCGAATTATTTATCTTTTCAGGATCACCCCTAAACTCCTGTAATAAACCATCTGCCCACTCTTTAAGGTTTGCTTGTCTCATTATTAATGCAAAACTTTTTGGGCATGAAAATAATATACCTTCAAACTCATACATTTGCACAAAAGGTATCAGTCGACCTCTAATATTTTCGCCTACAGCATTCAAAATACGCATTTCTAATGAGAGCTTAGTTTCACCTGCTACTTTATTTTTAAATCCATAGAAATCATAAAAAGTAGTTACATAATCAAAATTATTAGCTATTTTTTTCAGTTCGCTACGTACCTTATCTATATTTACATCACCTTGCATACATATTGGGGTCATAAACAAGTTTTTTTGAGCTAGATAAGGTGCTAAAACTTTTTTAACGAATATCTCTTCTGTTTGCCCTTCAACTGAAATTCCTATTCTTACCATTCTGGACGGCCCCCGATAAGATTTTTAGACCAAATATCTCCCATTGAAAAATCATCTAGCCATTCTGATAACTCATCTGTAGAAACTCTCTTAAATTCAGATTTACCTTCATTTTGATCGACTACAATGAAGTCATCAGGGTTAAACTTATTCGCAAAAGTTACCGACTGCGTTGAACAGATAACTTGATTATCCTTTGACGTTACTTTTACTATTTCTGCTAACTCATCTAATGCCGCAGGGTGTAACCCAAGCTCAGGTTCATCTAAGATAATAGTTTTTGGTCTTAGCGTTTCAGGCTGTAAGAATAAAGTAGCCATACAAATAAATCGTATTGTTCCATCTGATAACTGATTTGCTGAAAATGGTTCGTCATTTTGTTTATGTAACCATTTTAATAAGATGCGCTTTGAATTATCGCTCCCCCGTGGTTCCAAATAAAAATCATGAAAATATGGTGCTATATTTTGTATAGCCTCAACTATGTCTAAATATGCATTACTATATTCTTCTAAAGTTGAATGCTTTAGATAATATAAAAATGCAGCAATATTGCTTGCATCTGTATATAAATAGTCTACAGCATCAAGGTCACAGGCTTGTTTGAACCCTGCAGTATCACTAGTGTCGTGAAAGTGATAAACACGACAATCATTTAGATATAATTTTGTATATTTCTTCACATGGTGACTATCAGCTTTTATGCTATGTGCTAAGCCACTTTCTCCTTTAGTACCTTGAATAGAAAAACTTTTAGAAGAGCTTCTTATCGAACAATATTCCGTATTAAATATTAATGTATCGTCATTAATACCGTGTCCAAATGTTGCATGATAGCCATTATATCCAACGTCAATATCAATGCTTATTTCATTAGTTTTCTTTGGCCCAAAATGAAAAAAAGCACTTGCTGATCCATGTTTTTGAACATAATTTTGTAGTTTACCTTCTGATAAGTGTCTCAAGAAAGTAAACAAGGAAATAAAATTTGATTTACCTGAACCATTCGCACCAATCAATATATTGATCGGTTTGATTTCTAGCTCAAAATTTTTTATTGATTTGAACCCTTTAACAACCACTTTACCTAAGTGATTATTAGTTGAATCTGACATAACTTACCAACTTAACCAAAGTATGAATATACACCTAAAGCGAATTCCGAATTAGAACTAATATTTTATAGAGACTTTAACAGATGAATAAACTAACTACACTTAGAAACTTATAAATGAAAGGCTAAACTTATAATTTATCTTTGCTCTACTTCTTCGTTATCGTCACTTGTGGCTTATCGTAGTCACTGTAATCAATACTTACTATGTACGTGCCTTTTATTGCTGGTGTGAAACTAAAGTAGTTATAAATAGTATTACAGTCTGCGATAGCTGGCTGGCCGAGTGTTAGTTTTTGTCCTGCTGGTCGTGCGTCGCTGTAACCACAGTTGTAGCCTTCACTAAAATCGACATCGGCTATTTTAAATTCGTACACTTTACCAGGCGTCGAAAATTTAACTTGTGCTTGATAAAGCGCAGGACCAACTGGCGCAAACTGATACTGGGGTTCTGCATCCCACAATGTAAAGTCGCCACGTAAGTAAATTGTGCGGTCAAGCTCTTGCTGTGGTAATACATCGTTAATCGAAATTTGGCTTGTACAGGCAGTGAGTAAACCAGCAATTGCTAAGGTTAAAATTCGTTTCATAGAAATCATCAATGGGGTTTCCTTTGCATACAGTGAAAACTAAAAAGCCAGCAAAACGCTGGCTTTTAAAATTGCTAATCGGTGTTATTTTTGTAAAACAGAAATATCTGCAATACCTAAAAACAATCCGCTTAGCTGGCTTAAAAGCGCAAGACGATTTTGCTTAACAGCTTCATCGTCGGCCATAACCATTACGTTGTCAAAAAAGTTATCAACACTTTCACGAATACCTGCCAATTGGCTTAATGCTTCTTGGTAGTTTCCATCTGCGTAAAGTGGTGCAAGGTCAGTGGCAAATTTTGCTACTTGTGATGCCAATACTTTTTCAGCGTCGTCGCTTAATAAGCTCTCATCAACACTACCTTGGCTGGTAATGTCGTTTTTAGCCAAAATATTACCTACACGCTTATTAGCTGCTGCAAGCGCTTCTGCTGCGTCTAATGTACGGAAGTGGCTTACGGCTTTAACCCGGCGATCAAAATCAACAGGTTTAGTCGGACGACGTGCAAGCACTGCTTGAATTACGTCTACTTCTATACCTTCGTCTTGATACCAAGCACGGAAGCGCCCTAGCATAAATTCAAATACGTCAGTTGATACATTTAAGTTAGTTAACTTGTCGCCAAACAATGTTTGCGATTTAGCGACTAGGTCTAAAATATCAAGTGGTAGTTCTTTTTCTACCATTATGCGCAGTGCACCTATAGCAGCACGACGAAGAGCAAATGGGTCTTTGTCACCTTTAGGTGCTTGGCCTATACCAAAAATACCCACCAGCGTATCAAACTTATCAGCAATCGCTACTGCACAGCTAATTAAGTTTGTAGGTAAGTTGTCTCCTGCAAAGCGTGGCATGTACTGCTCGTTTTGCGCTACGGCTACATCTTCGGCTTCACCATCGTGGCGAGCGTAATGCATTCCCATTACACCTTGTACGTCGGTAAATTCCATTACCATTTCAGTCATTAGGTCAGTTTTACTTAATAAGCCTGCACGCTGTGCTAGGTCTTTATCAGCACCTAATTGCTCAGCAATGTAACCCGCAAGTTCACTAATACGCTGAGACTTATCTTTAAGCGTACCAAGTTGCTTTTGGAACAATACGCTATCAAGCGATTCTAATCGGCTTTCTAGAGTTTTCTTTTTATCTGTTTCAAAGAAGAACTGTGCATCGGCTAAACGCGGGCGCACTACTTTTTCGTTACCAGAAATAACCACACTTGGATCTTTACTTTCTATGTTAGATACAAACAAAAATTTATTTAAAAGTTTGCCATTTTGATCTAATAACGGGAAGTATTTTTGATCGTCTTTCATGGTATAGATTAACGCTTCGGCTGGCACATCTAAAAATGCTTCTTCAAATGTTGCCGTTAAAGTCACTGGCCACTCTACAAGTGATGTTACTTCTTCTAGTAAATCTTCATCCATTGCAACAACAGCGTTAACTGCGCTTGCAGCCTCTTCTATTTGTGCACGAATTTGCGCTTTACGTTGTTCGTAATCAGCAATAACGTAAGCAGATTTAAGTACGTCAAAAACGTCGTCCGCATGGTTTATGCTAATTTTTTCTGGGTGATGAAAACGATGACCCTGAAGCTGGTTAGTTATTTGCTTACCAAGAATTTCGCCTTCAAGTAACTCATCACCAAACAAGATAGTTACTGTGTGCACTGGTCGAATAAATTGTGTTTTATTCGCGCCCCAACGCATTGGTTTAGGAATCGGTAGTTTAGCCAATGCTTTAGTAATTGCAGCTGTCATTAGGGTTTTAGTTTCTTGCCCTGCTACTTTAGCAATGTGCAATAACCAAGCGCCTTTGTCAGTTTCGAGTGTTTGTGCGTCTTTTACTTCAATACCACAACCACGTGCCCAACCCATTGCTGCTTTTGTTGGGTTACCGTCACCGTCAAATGCAGCTTTAGTAGCTGGACCGCGCTTTTCAACTTCTTTGTCTTGTTGCTTAGCTTCAAGCGCTTTTACTTGTAAACCTAAACGACGAGGCGATGCATACCAGCTTACGCCTTGGTGTGCTAATTCTAGTGTTTCTAGCTCTGCAGTTAAGTTTGCAGCAAAGGCTTCTGCTAATTTACGCAGTGCTTTTGGTGGCAACTCTTCTGTGCCAATTTCTACTAATAAATTTTGTGCTGACATACTTACTTATCCTTACACAGCGGGAAACCAAGCGCTTCGCGTTTGTCATAGTAACTTTGTGCACACGCTTTTGATAACGCACGAACGCGTAAAATATAACGTTGGCGTTCGGTTACCGAAATTGCGTGGCGTGCGTCTAGTAAGTTAAATGCATGCGATGCTTTCATTACTTGCTCGTAAGCAGGTAGTGGTAAGTTTGCTTCAATTAACTTTTGGCTCTCTGCTTCACATTTATCAAACTGTGCAAATAAGTCTTCTACGTTTGCGTGTTCAAAATTGTAAGTAGACTGCTCTACTTCATTTTGATGGAACACGTCGCCGTAGGTTACGCGCCCTAGTGGACCGTCTGCCCATACTAAGTCGTAAATACTATCTACGCCTTGAATGTACATTGCCAAACGCTCTAGGCCGTAAGTGATCTCACCCGTTACAGGTGAACACTCAATACCACCAACTTGTTGAAAGTAGGTAAACTGCGTTACTTCCATGCCGTTTAACCAAATTTCCCAACCTAGGCCCCACGCACCTAACGTAGGTGATTCCCAGTTATCTTCTACAAAGCGAACTTCGTGAGTTAGCGTATCGATACCCATAGCCGCTAACGAGCCTAAGTAAAGCTCTTGGATGTTATCTGGTGATGGCTTTAAAACCACCTGAAATTGGTAATAGTGTTGCAAGCGATTTGGGTTTTCACCGTAGCGACCATCTGTAGGACGTCGACACGGTTGAACGTACGCGCTCGACATTGGTTCTGGACCAATAGACTTTAAAAATGTTTGCGGGTGAAATGTCCCTGCGCCCACTTCCATATCAAGTGGTTGAATAATGACACAGCCTTGCTGCGCCCAATAATCCTGTAAAGCCAGGATCAAACCTTGAAAGGTTTTTACGTCATATTTTTGCATATTTGGCTTTTTACTATCTAAGAAGTAGCGTGAAAATTACCTTTAGTATACCGTGTGTACACTCAGGTTTTAAGCAGTTTGTGTAATTGAAGAAAATAAAAAAGGAGCCATCAGGCTCCTTTTTTGGTGTAAATATTCTTTTTATACGTCTAAGTTAACTACGCGCAGTGCGTTAGTTTCAATAAACTCACGACGAGGCTCTACTTGGTCACCCATTAAGGTAGCAAATAATTGATCCGCGCCTACGGCATCTTCGATCGTCACTTGTAACATACGACGAGCACTAGGATCCATTGTGGTTTCCCAAAGCTGGCTTGGGTTCATTTCGCCCAATCCTTTATAACGCTGAATATATAGACCACGTTTAGATTCTGCGATCAACCATTCTAAAGCATCCACAAAGTTATCAACAGGAAGTGTTTTCTCTCCACGTTGAATATAAGCGCCTTCTGTAATGATATTTGCGATGTTAACACCAGTCACAGCAATACGTTGGTAATCGCGTGAGGTAATAAAGTCATAGCTCAACACATGCGATTTATCAACACCATGCTGACGAATATTCACAACCGGATAATATAAATTACGCTCTGTATCATGCTCTGTTGCAGCATTAAAAATAGTCGCATCTTCATCTCGTGCTATTAGGTCGTCTACTAGCTCTTTAGTCCACTCAATTACTTTAGCTTCATCTGAAAGGTCTTCTTTTTTCAGTTCGCTTTGATAAATTAAACGCTCCATTACCGTACTTGGGTATTTACGTTTTAAGCGTTCGATTACTTTAACTGTGTTTTGGTAATCATGAACTATTGTCTCTAGTGCTTCACCTTCAAGCGCCGACGCATTTGCACTTGTATATAAAGCCGCATTATTAAGCGCAAGCGATGTTAAGTATTCAACTAATGCTGGATCATCTTTAATATAACGCTCTTGCTTACCCTTTTTCACTTTGTAAAGTGGTGGCTGAGCAATATAAATATAGCCGCGTTCTACAATTTCAGGCATTTGACGATAGAAGAATGTTAGTAGTAACGTACGAATGTGAGAACCATCCACGTCCGCATCGGTCATGATAATGATACGATGGTAACGTAATTTTTCAGGGTTATATTCGTCACGTCCAATACCACAACCTAATGCAGTAATTAGCGTTGCCACTTCTTGCGAAGATAACATCTTGTCAAAACGTGCTTTTTCTACGTTTAAGATTTTACCCTTAAGCGGAAGAATAGCTTGGTTTTTACGGTTACGTCCCTGCTTGGCTGATCCGCCAGCAGAGTCCCCTTCCACTATATATAGTTCAGATTGGGCTGGGTCTTTTTCTTGGCAATCAGCTAGCTTACCCGGCAAGCCAGCTAAGTCCATTGCACCTTTACGTCGTGTCATTTCACGGGCTTTACGCGCCGCTTCACGTGCACGAGATGCATCAATGATTTTACCAACAACAATTTTGGCATCTACTGGGTTTTCTAATAAAAACTCAGTGAACTTTTCAGCCATTGCTTGCTCAACCGCAGATTTAACTTCGCTTGAAACGAGCTTATCTTTTGTTTGCGATGAGAACTTAGGATCAGGAACTTTAACACTAACAACAGCCGTTAAACCTTCGCGGGCATCATCACCGGTCGCATTACTGGTTGTTTTAGCTTTTTTGTTAAAGCCTTCTTTTTCCATGTAGTTGTTAAGCGTACGTGTTAGCGCAGATCTAAAACCGGCTAAATGAGTACCACCATCACGTTGTGGAATATTATTTGTAAAACAGTAAATGTTTTCTTGGTATGCATCATTCCACTGCATTGATACTTCAACGCTAATACCATCTTCTTCACGTTCATGAGTAAAATGGAATACACCTTTATGTATAGGTGTTTTATTACGGTTTAAGTATTCTACGAAAGCCTGAATACCGCCTTCGTATTTAAAGTGGTCAGATTTATTTTCTTCACGTTCATCATTTAAAATGATGCTCACACCTGAATTTAGGAATGAAAGCTCGCGTAAACGCTTAGCTAAAATTTCGTAATGAAAATCTAAATTTGTGAATGTTTCACCACTTGGCCAAAAACGCAGTTCTGTACCAGTCGTTTCTGAGTCACCAATAACAGCTAAAGGTGCATCGGGAACGCCCATAGTGTAAAACTGCTCGTGTAGTTTACCTTCACGGCGAACGGTAAGTTTTAGTTTTTCTGAAAGTGCATTTACAACAGAAACACCAACACCGTGTAAGCCACCCGATACTTTATAAGAGTTATCATCAAACTTACCACCAGCATGAAGTACCGTCATAATAACTTCGGCTGCTGATACGCCTTCTTCTTCATGGATAGAAGTTGGGATACCACGGCCGTTATCTCGTACTGAGACAGAACCGTCTAAGTGAATCGTTACATAAATATCATCACAATGACCTGCTAAGGCTTCATCGATAGAGTTATCAACGACCTCAAACACCATGTGGTGTAAGCCTGTGCCATCATCGGTGTCCCCAATATACATTCCAGGACGCTTTCTTACTGCGTCTAATCCTTTAAGTACTTTAATACTCGACGAGTCATAATTCTCAGACATGGTTAATCCCACTTATCTTGTTATTAGGTTGCCATGTTTCACGTGGAACATTTGTAGTTCTCGTTGCATGGGTTCCACCACAGCAGAAATACTTTCAGACAAAATTGAAGAGATAAAAATTTGAGAACTGCAGTGAGCAAGTAATTGTCCCACTTTCTCTTTTGTATCTTCGCCTAACTCTGAAGGTAGATCATCTATTAGCAATATAGATTGCTTATCTGTCTCTGACTCAATTAAGCTATTTTGCGTAACTTTTAACGCATATAGTAGTAACTTCAATTGACCGCGTGAGAATGTATTCTCCACACTGTTGCCAGCGACACTAAAACTAAAATCGGCCTTATGAGGGCCTTTACTTGTAAATCCTTGGCGAGCATCTCGCTCAAAGTTTTGCTCTAACGCATCTGCAAGAGATTCGGTCTCTTTCCAGCCTGCGTTAAAGGTCATTTCTAAATCACGTACAAGCGTTAATTCTGCACACATTTTATCAAAAAACTGCTGCTTAAACCTACTTATATACGCCAATCTTAATTTATTTATTTCTTCAGCCAGTCTAACAAATTCTTTGTCCCAAAACTTAATTTGGTCAAAATAATTCTTGGGCTTAGTTTTTAACAATGCATTACGTTGTTTAAGTACTTTATTGAACGATTGCCATAGAAAAAAGAACTCATGTTCCACGTGGAACAAACCTAAATCTAAAAACTTTCTGCGCTCTTTAGGCCCACCAAAAAATAAAGAATAACTCTCTGGTGTAATAATTTGTACCGGCATAAGTTGAGCAAGTTCTGATATTTTACGGCTCGCCTTACCTTGAATTTTTAAATTAGTTTCACCCGTTTGGGTTTTACTAATACCAATTGGAATAGATAAGTCGTGTATTGTTTTGCGCCCGTGAATTACAAACTGCTCTTGCTGATGCGCGATAATACTTTTGTGTTTTGGAGTACGAAAAGATTTGCCGTGAGAAAGGTAATAGATAGCCTCTAAAAGGCTGGTTTTTCCGCTGCCATTTTCACCATATATTATATTAACGCCGTTAACTGGTTCTAGCGTCAGCGCCTCAATATTACGAAAATATTTGAGGCTCAAATGACTTAAGCTCATTATGTATTTATAGTCTTATAAACGCATAGGCATAACAACGTACATTGCTTCTTCATCGCCTGCACCTTCAATTAATGCACTGCTGTTTGAGTCGGCTAATGTAAATAGTACGTCTTCTGTTTTTAATGTGTTTAGTACGTCTAATACGTAAGACACGTTAAACCCTATTTCTAGGTCGGCACCTTCGTAACTTACTTCAACAACTTCTTCAGCTTGTTCTTCCTCTGGATTGTTGGCCGTAATTTTTAATAAACCATTTGATAAGTTTAAGCGTACACCACGAAACTTTTCATTAGATAAAATAGACACTCGTTGGAACGCATTACGTAACCATTCTCGGTTAGCTGTAATTACTTTGTCGCCACCACGTGGTAATACACGACGGTAATCTGGAAAACGCCCATCAACCAGTTTACTTGTGAATGTAAACTCAATATCGATAATACGGATATGGTTAGCACCAAACTGAATTGTTACCAATTCATCGTCAGCTACCATAAGGCGCATAATTTCTTGCACACCTTTGCGAGGTATAATTAGCTGGCGCTGCGTATTAAGCGATTGCGTTAATTGCTTTTGCGCTATAGCTAAACGGTGACCATCTGTTGCTACTGTTTTTATGTCGGTATTATCTACTTCAAACGACATACCATTTAAGTAATAACGTACGTCTTGATTTGCCATCGAGAAATGCGTGCTTTCGAGTAACTTACGAAGCTCTAAACGAGTTAGTTGAAATTCAACCTCTCCGTCCCACTCTTCTAGATTAGGAAAATCATCAGCAGATAATGTCGTTAATGAAAAACGGCTTTTACCACTGGTTAAAAGTAATTGATGCTCTTGCAAGCTTAAAGTAATGTCTGAACCGTCTGGTAGACTTTTACAAATATCGAGTAACTTTTTAGCGGGTAACGTTAGTTTTGTATCGGCAATATCGTCACCTACAAATACGCCAGAAACTAATTCAATTTCAAGGTCTGTACCTGTCATTGAAAGTTGTCCGTTTTCTACCACTAACAAAACGTTAGATAAAATTGGTAGTGTGTGTTTGCGCTCTATTGCACCTGACACTTGCACCAATGGCTTTAAAAATTGTTGTCTTGATATTGTTATTTGCATAATAAAGTCAGCCCTAAGATGACAATGTTCTTATTAAGTTTTGATAATCTTCTTTAATTTCGTGGCTTTCGTCACGTAGTGATTTTATCTTACGACATGCGTGCAATACGGTCGTATGATCGCGTCCACCAAATGCGTCACCAATCTCAGGTAAGCTGTGATTAGTTAGTTCTTTAGATAATGCCATAGCAACTTGGCGAGGCCTTGCTATAGAGCGACTGCGGCGCTTAGACAACAGATCTGATACACGAATTCGGTAGTACTCTGCTACGGTGCGCTGAATATTATCAATCGTAACCAGTTTGTCTTGCAAAGCAAGTAAATCGCGCAGTGCTTCTTTTACAAAATCGATCGAAATTGGACGACCGGTAAAGTTAGCATTGGCGATTACACGGTTAAGTGCACCTTCTAATTCACGCACATTTGAGCGTAACTTTTTAGCAATAAAAAAAGCAACTTCGTGTGGTAAATTAATTTTACTTTGCTGTGCTTTTTTCATCAAAATAGCAACGCGTGTTTCAAGCTCTGGTGGCTCAATCGCGATTGTTAAACCCCAACCAAAACGTGATTTAAGGCGGTCTTCAACGCCTTCAATCTCTTTAGGATAACGGTCAGAGGTTAAAATAATTTGTTGGTTACCTTCAAGCAATGCATTAAAGGTATGGAAGAACTCTTCTTGGGAGCGCTCTTTGTTAGCAAAAAATTGAATGTCATCAATCATTAATGCATCAACACTGCGATAATAACGTTTGAACTCTTCAATTGCGTTATTTTGTAGTGCTTTTACCATGTCTTGAACAAAGCGCTCTGAATGCATATAAACAATTTTAGCGTCTGGCTTATTTGCCATAATGCCATTGCCTACTGCATGTAATAAGTGAGTTTTACCTAAACCAGTACCACCGTATATAAATACAGGGTTAAAAGCAGAACCAGGATTGTCGGCAACCTGTGTGGCCGCAGCTTTTGCTAATTGGTTTGATTTACCTTCAACAAAGCTATCAAAGGTATAGTTCTCTTTAATATTAGATTTGTAACCTGACTTAGGTGCAGGCTCAACCACCGGCTTTTGCTCACGAGGTTGCTGTTTTGTTGAAGCGTGTGCGCTTGGCGCAGATTGTGTTTCTGCAACCAGTGCAGCTTGAGCGTTTAATAAAGGTTTACTTCCTACATCAAAACGCAGCTCTGGTGCTTCAACACCACAAATTTCTACTAATAGTTCGTTAATTCTATTGAGGTACTTTTCTCTCACCCAATCAAGCACAAAGCGATTAGGTGCATAAATCGTCAAGGTATCTTCGGTACTTTCTGCTTGAAGTGGTCTTACCCACATACTGAACTGCTGCGAAGGCAATTCATCTTGCAATACATATAAACAACTTTGCCAAACCGACAGATACACAGTTAAACTCCCAGAGATATAATTTTTATTCCCGCACATCATTAATGATTAAAAATCATGCATTTATTGCGTCAAAATAGCCAAATAAGTGGCCCAAGGCCGCGTATTATGAAGACACTTTATCCACAAGTAAAAGATTGATTTTTATAAAATTGTTGATATCGCTGTATAAAAACATTAACAGACTGATTTAAATAAGCTTTTATTTCAAAGCCTGATGACAGATCATAACAAAATAACACTAAGATCGCGAACCAATTTTACGATCCATTTTACTTTTCCCCTGCTTTTATTCACTTTTTATACAGGGGCTGTGGAAAACTTCTTATTTATGATGATCCTAGTGGATCATAATTCTCGATAACCATGAATAGAGTAACTAACACTTAGTATAGGCTGTAATTATGATTGACTTTGAGTCACTTCATCTATAATATCTCGCGCTCGCAATGGCACCTATGCCAGGATCGCGACCTGTATAGGATGTTTTAACTTTAACCGATCGGATGAGATTGTTATGAAAAGAACTTTTCAACCTAGCGTTTTAAAACGCAAACGTGCACACGGCTTCCGTGCTCGCATGGCAACTGTAAATGGCCGTAAAGTATTAGCACGTCGCCGCGCTAAAGGCCGCAAAGTTCTTTCTGCTTAATTTATAAGTGGAAGACTTTAGCTTTGGCAGGGAGTTACGTCTGTTAACTCCCTCGCATTACTCTCGCATATTTAATGAACCCGCTCGGGCTGCAACTCCTTTCTTTACTCTATTAGCTAAACCAAATAACCAAGATAAACCTAGGTTAGGGCTTACTGTTGCTAAAAAACGTGTAAAAAAGGCATGCCAACGAAACCGTATTAAACGTCTCGCTCGCGAAAGTTTTCGTTTAAATCAACACAGCATCGATAATATTGATATTGTGCTTATGGTTAAAAATGGTATTGATGATCAGTCTAATGAAGAAATAACCAAACAACTTACTAAATTATGGCGAAAAATTAACGAACGCTGTAAACCAGGTGCACCTAAACCGCCACCTTTTAAGAAACGCCCAAACAAATCAGCTAAATCTAATAAACAAACCTAATTGCAATAGAATTGCAGGGTTAATTAATGTATCTTTAGCTCACCTTTTAATCATGCATTTAAAATTTCTAATTGAGTCTTTAAATACATGATATCTATCTCACTAAACTTAAGTAGGGGCATAAACATCATGAGGTTACTTAAACCACTTGTTGCTTTACCAACTTTTTGTTTAGTGTTATTTATCCGCGGTTATCAAAAGTGGATTAGCCCGCTGTTAGGTCCGCATTGTCGTTTTAATCCAACCTGTTCTAGTTATGCTATTCAAGCAATTAAATTGCATGGATCGGTAAAAGGTAGTTGGTTAGCTTTGAAACGCATATTAAAATGCCATCCTTTACATTCAGGCGGAGACGACCCCGTCCCTGAAAAATTAACCCATATTAACCACCAACACGAGAAATAAGAGCTGTTATGGAATCGCAACGCACGTTTTTATTAATTGGCCTAATGCTAGTGTCGTTTTTATTGTTCCAAGAATGGGACAATGATTACAACAAGCCTAAAGTCGATCCAAGTGCCACAACACAAACACTAAAAGCAAATTCACCAGAGTCGGATGATTATATTCCTTCATCGTCAGATTCAGAATTACCTACTTCAGCAACTTTAGCTAAACGTTCAGTTATTGAAATCACAACTGACGTTTTTAAAGTTAAAATTGACACCAAAGGCGGTGACATTGTTGAAACAGACCTTCTTCAATACGAAGACACCAAAGGAAGTAACACTCCTTTTATGTTGCTTGGTGAGTTTGATGGCAAACAATACTTTTCACAAAGTGGCTTAATTGGCTTAAATGGCCCTGACGCATCAGCTAACGGTCGCCCTACTTATAGTACCGAACAAAAGTCATATACCTTAACGGGTGATGAGCTTCGCGTTCCACTTCAGTTTACAGATCGTAATGGTGTTAGTTTTACTAAAACGTATGTATTCAAAAAAGGTCAGTATGACGTAGGCTTAGAATACAAAATTAACAACACCACCAGCGCACCTCTTCAAGTACAGCTATACACGCAGATTAAGCGTACCGTACAAGAAAAAGGCAGCATGGTTGATCAAAACTATTTAGGTGCTGCATACGGTACTGACGAAGAACCATACGAAAAGTATAGTTTTTCAGATATGGCTGATAAAAACCTAAACAAAAACACCCAAGGTGGTTATGTTGCGTTTATTCAACATTACTTTGTAAGTGCTTGGGTTCCAATGCAGGATCAATCAAATACAATTTATAGCTTAATTACAAAAAGTAATGCCGCTATTATTGGTGCTAAAGATGAAGCTGTTAATATTCAAGCTGGTAGTGAGCAAACACTAACTGCTATTTATTATATGGGCCCGAAAGAATCGGATATTCTTGAAGCGATTCACCCAGACCTAGATTTAACTGTAGATTACGGTTGGTTATGGTTTATTTCGCAACCTTTATTTGTATTGCTAAAATGGCTACATAGCATTTTAGGTAACTGGGGTGTAGCAATTATTGCCATCACTATTATCGTTAAATCGTTAATGTACCCACTTACTAAAGCGCAATACACTTCAATGGCAAAAATGCGTGCCCTACAACCTAAAATGGCAGCTCTTAAAGAAAAGTTTGGTGACGACCGTCAAAAGTTCGGCCAAGCAACTATGGAAATGTACAAAAAAGAAAAAGTTAACCCAATGGGTGGCTGTTTCCCTATTTTGCTACAAATGCCAATTTTCTTAGCCTTGTTCTACGTATTCTTAGAGTCAACTGAACTTCGCCACGCTGAATTCATTTTTTGGTTAACTGACCTTTCTGCGAAAGACCCATACTACGTATTACCAATATTATTTGGTGCGAGTATGTTTGTGACGCAAAAGCTACAACCTATGACGGTTACTGATCCAATGCAGCAAAAAATGATGACCTTTATGCCGGTTATCTTCTCTGTATTTTTCTTATGGTTCCCATCGGGTTTAGTTCTTTACTGGTTAGTGTCTAACCTTATTTCTATTGTCCAGATGTTAATCATCTACCGTGGCATGGAAAAGAAAGGAATTAAAGTAAGGGGCTAGCGCCTATACCCAAGCCACATCAAGATGCAAAATTCAGCGTTTCACAGGGGCTTAAGATCAAGGCGTTACTTTGCAAGAATGGCAGTCCCTTTTAAAAAGTAACAACGATGAAATTAAGTACCTGTGAAACGCCCAAAGGGTTGGTTTAAAAGCGATTTATACTGCGTTATTGATTTTAACAATAGAACCACTATTATTCTCAATCAATGCCTTGCCTAAATAGCTTTTAACTCCAACTGAAACTCGCATCTTGAGATGGCTTGGGTATATTACTTATATAAAGGCGACTTAGGTCGCCTTTTTTATTGCCTGTTTTTCACCAGAGTATTCGCGAGTGTTTATTTCATAGGTTACAATACCGCCATAAAGTTACTCATCGTTGGCAAATTAATAGCATGATCAATCAAGATACAATTGCAGCACAAGCAACCGCTCCCGGACGTGGTGGCGTTGGTATAATTCGCGTTTCAGGCAGCCTTGCTAAAAGCGTTGCCGAAAAAGTGGTAGGTAAAATTCCTAAAGTTCGCTACGCCGATTACGTGCCATTTAAAAGCCTAGCTGGCGAGCAACTTGATCAAGGTATTGCCATTTACTTTGCAGGTCCTAACTCATTTACAGGCGAAGATGTGCTTGAGCTACAAGGCCACGGCGGCCCTGTAGTACTGGATATGTTACTTAAAGAAATTAGTAAAATCGAGGGCGTTCGTTTAGCAAAACCAGGTGAGTTTTCTGAACGTGCATTTATGAACGACAAGCTTGATTTAACACAAGCAGAAGCCATCGCCGACTTAATTAATGCCACCAGCGAACAAGCCGCTAAAAGCGCCCTACAGTCGCTGCAAGGTGAATTTTCTAAGCACATAGAAACACTCGTTGAAAAAGTAATTCACTTACGTATGTACGTAGAAGCGGCAATTGATTTTCCTGATGAAGAAATTGATTTTTTATCTGACGGTAAAGTATCTGGTGATTTAGATGCCATTATAAATCAGCTCAATACCGTAACTAATCAAGCCAAGCAAGGCAGCATAATGCGCGAAGGTATGCGTGTTGTTATTGCTGGTCGCCCAAATGCGGGTAAATCAAGCCTACTCAACGCTCTAGCTGGTCGTGAAGCCGCAATCGTAACAGAAATAGCCGGTACCACTCGCGACGTACTACGAGAGCATATACATATAGATGGTATGCCACTGCATATTATAGATACCGCAGGCCTACGGGAAAGCCCCGATCGCGTAGAGCAAATAGGTATTGAACGTGCTTGGGATGAAATAAACCAAGCCGATCGGGTTTTATTTATGCTTGATGGCACCGATACTACAGATACCGACCCGCACAAAATTTGGCCTGAATTTATGGCAAAATTACCTGAAGGTATGGGCGTTACGGTCATCAGAAATAAAGCTGATTTGTCGGGCGATATAGTCGGTATGGAGCAAGAGCAACAATACCCGGTTATCAGCTTAAGCGCCAAAAATGCTGACGGTATTGAACTCGTTCGCGAGCATTTAAAGGCCTGTATAGGCTTTCAGGGCGCAACTGAAGGCGGCTTTATGGCGCGCCGCCGTCATCTAGATGCACTAGAAAGTGCTGCGTATCATTTAGATACAGGTAAAACGCAATTAGAAATGCACATTGCCGGTGAAATACTGGCTGAAGAACTTCGTTTAACACAGCAGTATTTAAACGAAATTACAGGTGAATTTACCTCAGACGACCTACTTGGGAAAATATTTAGCTCATTTTGTATCGGTAAATAATTAAAAGTTAAAACTTAAAGGGGGT
>NZ_BADY01000133.1:0-11466 GCF_000241185.1 Pseudoalteromonas sp. BSi20495 | reverse complement strand
AGCATTCGAACCTTACTCAAAAGTTAATACAGCCATCTTAGTCATCGAAAAAAGTACTAAAAAATCTTCTGTAACTTTCATTGATTTAAACAAAAGACTAAATGAAATTGAGCCTCAAGATACTCAGGATATTCTTAAGTTAAGTCAAAGGGAGTCACCTGATTCATTATTGCCTCACTCAATAGTAAGTTTAAATGAAATAAAAGAAAATGGTTTTGATTTCAGGGCTTCTAGATATATAAAAAAGAGAATTGATAAAGTATATAGCACCCCGAATGAGCTTAGAGATAATATAAATGCCAAAGAAAAAGAGTTAGAGAATGTTCGTTTAAAGATCGAAAGTTTAATTGGGCTAATGGAGCAAGAAAAATGAAAGAGCTAATGGTATTAATTTGTAAAAGCAAACCTTTAGTTTTGACGCTTGCTATATGCGCCATAATTCTTGCTGTTGGAGTTTCGTGGGCGCTCATTGACTCTAAAAAAGTGACATATGTAAATGGCACTGTAAAATTTGAACTAACTAAAAATTAAGTAGTAATGGCATGGATTGGTTAAATAATAAAAATACACTTGTGAGTATACGTAACAACATTGACTATTATTCGATTCTGATCAAAAAATATAATATGTCTGAATTTAATTTTAAAACTCAACTTCACAATTTGTAGGTGTTTTTGAAAACTACGGAGTGCGTAGGAACTAGACTCCAACATTTTTATATTTATTAAACATTAAATACCGCATGTGAAAATTAAAAGTAATACAGTTTACTTGTTTGCAAAGTAAACAATTTATCTGCGATAATTATTCACTGCCTCAGTAGTTCTAAGTAAACTGCACCATAACGATATAGTTTTGGATATCCACTATCTATACTTCCTAATCAATCTAAGCATACTGCCCACAAGCAAATCCACAGCTCCAAGCATACTGGAAATTGTAGCCCCCTAACCAACCCGTTACGTCAGTTACTTCGCCTATAAAGTATAGGCCTTTAGCTTTTTTAGCTTCAAAGGTTTTTGAGCTCAACTCGTCGGTATCTACACCGCCCAATGTTACTTCTGCTGTTCTATAGCCTTCTGTGCCATTGGGTTTAATTTGCCAAGCGTGAATGTAATTTACTAACTCATCTATTTGAGCATGTGTAAGCTGATTAATATTACAATCTGGTATCGCTTTGCTTTCGTGTAGTATTTCTATAAAGCGTTTAGGTAAAATAGTTGCAAGGCTGTTTTTTAACGACTTTTGGGCTTGCGTTTCTCGCCAATCAGCAAGTTGCTGCCTTAAATCAATTTCAGGTAATAGGTTTATAGTTACAGCCTGCCCTGCTCGCCAAAATGAGCTTATTTGCAATATTGCTGGGCCCGATAACCCTCGGTGAGTAAAGAGGATATTTTCTTTAAATACGGTGCCGTCTTCGCTTGAAACTTCACATGGAATGCTAATTCCCGAGAGCCCTTCAAAACGCTCTTTATCATGCTGATGCAAAGTAAACGGCACAAGTGCAGCCATAGTTGGTAACACGCTTAAGCCAAACTGCTCTGCAATTTTATAACCTATTGGTGTAGCCCCTAGTTTTGGCATAGTTAAGCCACCTGATGCTATAACTAGCGACTCACAGCTTAAGGTTTCTTGCTCTGTCGTAACGCTATAGCCGGTTTCGGTTTTTGATACGCTGATCACTTCATTGCGTAGTTTTATATTTACCCCTGCCCACTCACATTCGGTCAGTAAAATATCAACAATGTCTTGTGCATTGTTATCGCAAAATAGCTGGCCTAGTGTTTTATGGTGATACGCTAATCCGTGCCTGTCCACCAGCTCAATAAAGTCATGCTGTGTATAGCGACTTAAACATGATTTAACAAAATGAGCATTTGCGCATAAGTAGTTATCGGGGGTTGCATTTTCATTTGTAAAATTACAACGCCCACCACCACTTATTAAAATTTTACGACCTGGTTTTTTCCCCATATCAAGTACTGTAACGCTTCGGCCACGGTATCCTGCTTGCGCTGCACACATTAATCCTGCAGCTCCCGCACCTATTACTATTACATCTACTTGGGTCATTTATTTATCTCGTTAAAATTTTTTTCGATTATAGCAAAGTTTAACAACAAACAGCGCGCAATCATTATCAATAATAACGCAACAAAATAAACCAGAAAAACAACCAATAATATTAACAAATCATAAAAAGCACGAAATACCCTAAAAACAACGACAAAAGTATTAAAAAATCATTAAAGTTCTTAGTTATAACCAAACAAAATACATAAAACGAAATTAATACTTTAACTTTGTTAACAAATGCTTTACTTTTGTTCCTACATCGTGAGCATTAATCACGAAATTACTAATAAAATCTAGGAAAAATTATGACAACAAGAAAAACTTTTCAAAAGTGCGCTATAGCTTTAACTGTAAGTACGCTTTTTTCAGCAACATCAAGTATGGCAAATCCAGCTCAAGCAATTGCTCCTTCAATGGCTGAAACCACAGCAAAACTACAAATCCAAAGCGGTTTTGAAACCCAATTCATTATTAAATATAAAAATAACAATAATGAAATAGCCACTTTTTCAACAGCGAGCGCTAACTCATCAAATATGAAACAACGCGCTCAACGTTTTGTTAAAAACTTTTCGTCTAAAAAAGGGAAGGTAAAAGGTAAATATGTACGTGCAATGGCACTTAATAATCACCATGTTATGCGTGCAGACAAGAAGCTAAATGCAGCCGAAGCGCAAGAGTTTATGCAAGACGTTATTGCTTCTGGCAATGTTGAATACATTGAAGTCGATCAAATGTTGCAACCTTTTTCGACACCTAATGATCCTCGCTTTGATGATCAATGGCATTACTACGAGCAAGCGGGTGGTCTAAACTTGCCAGCAGCATGGGATACAGCAACAGGTAGTGGCGTAGTGGTCGCGGTGCTTGATACAGGCTACCGTCCTCATGCTGATTTGAATGCAAATATTCTCCCTGGTTACGATATGATTTCTAACTTGTCGGTAGCAAATGATGGCGGTGGTCGTGATAGCGATGCTCGCGATCCTGGCGATGCAGTTGCAGCAAATGAATGTGGTTCTAACGGTGCACAAAACTCTAGCTGGCATGGTACGCATGTTGCCGGCACAGTTGCTGCTGTCACTAATAATGGTGAAGGTGTTGCTGGCGTTGCTTATAATGCAAAAGTAGTTCCTGTTCGTGTGCTTGGTAAGTGTGGTGGTTTAACATCTGACATTGCTGACGGCATTATTTGGGCATCAGGTGGAAGTGTTTCAGGCGTTCCTGCAAACTCAAACCCTGCGGATGTAATTAACATGAGTTTAGGTGGCAGCGGTTCATGTAGTTCTACAACGCAAAATGCGATTAACACAGCGCGTAGCAATGGTACCGTTGTGGTTATTGCAGCTGGTAACGATAACGACAACTCAGCAAACTACAATCCAGGTAACTGTAGCGGTGTAGTAAACGTAGCATCGGTTGGGCGCAACGGCGGTCGCGCTTATTACTCAAACTACGGTAGCAATATTGATGTTGCAGCACCTGGCGGCGCACAAAGTTTTGCAAACGACTCTGAAGGCGTTCTATCAACTTATAATACAGGCTCGTCAACACCTTCAAGTGATAGCTACGGTTTTTCACAAGGTACATCTATGGCAGCTCCTCATGTTGCTGGTGTTGCAGCACTTATTAAGCAAGCTAAACCAAATGCTACGCCTGATGAAATAGAAAATATTCTAAAATCGACAACGCGTTCATTCCCAGCTTCATGTAATAACTGTGGTACTGGTATTGTAGATGCAGCAGCCGCTGTTGCTGCAGCAAGTGGCGGTACGACAACAACACCACCTGCAGCCGGTGGTGGCTCCGTAAGTGATGTAAGTGCTAATGCTGGTCAATGGAAACATTACACCCTAGATGTACCTGCCGGTATGTCTACATTTACCGTAACAACATCAGGTGGGACTGGCGATGCTGACTTATTTGTTAAATTTGGTAGCCAACCAACAGCATCAAGTTACGACTGCCGTCCATATAAAAATGGTAACGCTGAAACATGTACATTCTCAAGCCCACAAGCAGGAACATGGCATTTAAGCGTTAACGCTTACAGCACATTCTCTGGCTTAACTCTTACCGGACAATATCAGCCATAATTTATTGAAACAACTCCCTGAGAGCAAAGGTCAAGCTGAAAAGCTTGGCCTTTTTTTATTTAAAAACAATTTATAGCAACTCGGATTACGCCAATCTGCTTATATGGGTTTATTTAACGATAAGATAATTGCGCAATAACAAGGTGAAGTATGACTATAGTTGTTATCACTAATTACTCAGTGCCTTACTTTATCCCCTACATCCATACAGTCGACTATGAATCATTTTTAATACGGTGAGTAATACCAATCCGCAATAATACTTAATCAATTTGGGGGATTAAATCTGACGCTAACTGTGTTAAAAATTTCTGATATAGGACAACTAAATAACGAAATTTTTGCCTTGTTATCAACACGGCTTTCTCACCTCAAAGTAGATCTCTTAATTAGGATATGTTGTTCTTTCAAGGTTGAATTTGCAGCATTCTGTTTGGTATTTAGGCAAGGCAGAGCCTATGCAGTGTGGCTATTCCCCATAAATGGGCGATAACGTAGCATTAATACCAAACAGGCGCTGCCCAAAGGGTTCTTCCTAGGGGCTATTTATTCTTTGTTGCCTGCATGGATGTAGGTAAGGGGCGTGAGCAGGACGCGGAAGCTTTGCTCGGTTTTTACTTATTCTTACATGGATGTAAGCCAGTAGAGTAACGCAGGAGCAGTTACCGAGCCCACTAGGTTACAAATCTCGCGCCATGATTAAATAGCCCCTAGTTTGAACAAATTTTAATCCGCAAAGATCAACAGACCCCAGAAAATTGGTATAATTAAGAAATTAAAGCTATGTAGTTAACCTGAACTCTGGATAATAAATCTATCTCAAGCAGAGTTCAGGTTAGTTAATTATTCAAACCAATATTAAATTACTTAACCACAAAAACAAAAAACCCAGCCTAGGCTGGGTTTTTACATTCTAAAAGAAGAACTAAAATTACTTAATTTTAGCTTCTTTAAAAAGAACATGTTTACGAATCTTTGGATCAAACTTTTTGATTTCCATCTTCTCAGGCATGTTACGTTTGTTTTTGTCAGTAGTGTAGAAAAAACCAGTACCGGCAGTTGAAACTAAACGGATTTTATCGCGCATGATTCAGATCCTTAAACTTTAACGCCGCGAGCACGGATTTCTGTAAGAACCGTGTCGATGCCTTTTTTATCGATAATACGCATACCTTTAGTAGTAGTGCGTAATGTTACAAAACGTTTTTCACTTTCAACCCAAAAACGGTGTGTTTGTAGGTTAGGTAGGAAACGACGTCTAGTCGCGTTTCTCGCGTGTGAACGGTGATTACCAACCGCTGGACGCTTACCTGTAACTTGACATACTTTAGACATGTCTATATATCTCCAATAACTTCGCTCGAGCTTAATTTAATCTAAGGCCGTGTATTTCTGCCCTAGAGATAAATCGAAGGGCGCTCTTTATACAGCTTTTACAGGCAAAGATCAAATACTGATCTATCCAACCAGCTCATATGTAAATTTGATAGCGGCCAATTATAAAGATCGAATGCCCTTAGGGAAAGTAAAAACTGCATTTAAATTAAACTAATTTGCCAAAACGTATTAAACAGCTCATTTTTAGCACATTTATCTATCTAAGGAGCTAAATTAGGCCTCGCTCAGCAAACGAAACACAAGTTTCACCGCCAACAATGATGTGATCGAGCACACTTATGTCGACCAATTGCAGCGCTTGTTGTAATTTATTAGTGATGAGTTTATCTGCTTGGCTTGGCTCTGCAATGCCACTTGGGTGATTATGGGCAAAAATAACAGCAGCCGCATTATTCTTTAGCGCAGCCTTTACCACTTCACGCGGATAAACACTGGCAGAATTAATTGTGCCATAAAAAAGTATTTCGTCTTTAACTAAACGATTTTGACTATCGAGATATAACACCATAAACACTTCTTGCTGCAAACCACGCATTTGAATTGTCAGGTAATCGTAGACTGAATTTGGCGAATTAAATACGGCGTCTCGTTGGCAACGTTCCTGCATGTAACGTTGACTTAACTCAAGTACAGCTTGTAGCTGCACATACTTAGCAGTTCCTAACCCCTTTTGAGAGCAAAACTCTTCAATACTGGCGTTAAATAAATTATGCAGTGTTTTATTTTCATTCAATAAATGTTGAGCCAGCTCAATAACATTCATACCCGGTAACCCAGTACGTAAAAATATAGCTAGAAGCTCTGCATCACTTAATGCTTTGGCCCCTTTTTCAATGAGCTTTTCACGAGGGCGAAGCGAATTAGGTAGTGCAGTGAGTTGCATTATTCATCCTTGAGGAGCAAAAGTGTTCTATAAATGTAATGCAAAATTCAAATTTTGCCCGTTATTTTAGTATTAAAACTTAGCTCAATAAGCAAAGATTTGTTATTTTAGACACAATATTAAATAAGACTGATAAACAACCATGATCACTTTAACGAACAAAAAAATTGTACTTGGCATTAGCGGTGGTATTGCGGCTTATAAATGCGCTGAGCTAGTAAGGCGATTAAAAGATTCTGGTTGTGAAGTAAAAGTAGTCATGACTGAATCCGCTAAGCACTTTATTACACCATTGACTATGCAAGCTGTAAGCGGCGAAATTGTCTCAGATTCATTATTAGACCCTTCAGCCGAAGCTGCAATGGGCCATATTGAATTTGCAAAATGGGCTGATCTAATTTTAGTTGCTCCTGCAACGTGTAATATTATCGCCAAAATGGCCGCTGGTATTGCTGATGATTTACTAACTACGCTGCTACTGGCGACACCTGCAAAAGTAGCTGTTGCGCCAGCAATGAATCAACAAATGTATGCCCACGCAGCCACACAGGCTAACTTGGCAACGCTAAAGGCACGTAACGTACTTATTTGGGGACCAGGCAAAGGCGAGCAAGCTTGTGGCGATGTTGGCGCAGGACGCATGCTAGAGCCACATGAACTTGTCCAGCTATGTATTACAAAAGAGCACCCACAACTGCTTGTTGGCAAAACAATTACAATAACAGCAGGTCCAACGCGAGAGCCACTCGATCCGGTGCGTTTTATATCAAATCACAGCTCAGGGAAGATGGGCTACGCACTTGCAGAAGCGGCTTTATTACTTGGCGCAAAGGTTAACTTAATTTCAGGCCCTGTAACTATAAAAGCCCCTACTGGCGCAAATCTTATTAATATAGAAAGCGCTGAGCAGTTATTAACTGAATCACTTGCTTACGCGCCACAATCAGATGCTTTTATTGGCTGTGCTGCTGTTGCAGATTACCGAGCTGCAAATATTGCGACTCAAAAAATGAAAAAGCAAGGCGACGAACTCACACTGACTTTAACTAAAAACCCTGACGTAATTGCTGCTGTTGCTAATCTTAAGCAAAACCGCCCTTATACAGTAGGGTTTGCCGCTGAAACACAAAACGTAGAAAACTACGCTAAAGGTAAACTAAAAAACAAAAACCTAGATATGATTTGCGCTAATGACGTGTCAAAAAGTGGCTTAGGGTTTAATTCCGATCATAATGCTTTAACACTGTACTGGCATAATGAACAACTAGAATTACCACCAACAAGTAAAACAGAAATAGCCCGCAAGGTGATCGAACAGCTGGCCAAACATCTATAAAAAGGCTGGAAACAAACTGAATAAAACATTAACATACGCCATTCATTTGAACAAAAAATGACTAGGGTTCTTAACTGCGCCACTAAGAATAACTAATAAAAAGGAATGTTCATGCCTGCGACAAAAAGAAGTAATCGCAAAGAGCAAATACTGCAAGCACTCGCACAAATGCTAGAAACCAGCCCAGGGCAACGAATCACTACAGCTAAGCTAGCTGCTGAGGTAGGTGTATCTGAAGCTGCGCTATATCGCCACTTTCCGAGCAAAGCACGTATGTTTGAGGGCTTAATTGAGTTTATTGAAGATACTCTTTTATCGCGCATTAACCTTATTTTAGAAAACGAAAAAGAAAGCCAAGCACGTATATATAATATTTTATTGCTGCTACTCACATTTGCTGAAAAAAACCCAGGTATTACACGTATTCTAACTGGCGATGCTCTGCAAGGTGAACAAGAGCGATTACGTGAGCGTGTACAAAGTTTTTTTGAAAAACTAGAAACTCAGTTTAAACAAGTACTTCGTGAGAGAAAGCTTCGTGAAGGTAAAAACTTTCAAAGTGATGAGCTTACGCTTGCAAACTTTTTACTTGCTTACGTTGAAGGAAAAATGAATCAGTTTGTACGTAGCGACTTTAAAGTTAAACCAAGTACTCAATTTGAAAAACAATGGCTTGAGCTACAAAAAATTTGGCTGTAATGTTTGCTAAATTAATAAATTAAATACGATAAAACGACCTACGGGTCGTTTTATCGTATATAGCTGCCATTTATCTGATCCGCTCGAATTATGAACCAAACTCGTTACAATGAAACAATGTCATAATACGAGAATCAATAATGAAAACAAAACTCACCTTATTAAGCACGGCACTCATTGCCAGCTTAACTAGCACCGGCATACACGCCAAAGAATCGCTACAATTTAAAGACGTATTTAGTTTTAAATCAGCTAAAAGCACGCAACTATCTGACAATGGCCAAGTACTCACTTTTAGTGCAACGCCGTATCGAGGAAATGCAACTGGCCAAGTTTACTCACTACAAAGCAATACACTCATCGCAGAAGTAGAACGCGGTACAAAGCCTCATATTAATAAGGCCGCTAACTGGGTCGCTTTTACACAAGTACCTACCTTACTTGAAAAAGAAACAACCAAAAAAAAGACACACTTAAAAACAATCTGGTACTCGTAAACACACAATCAGGTGCTCAACAAAGCTTTGCTGATGTAAAAGATTACACGTTATCTGATGATGGTATGTGGCTTGCTTATCGTTTAAATAAAAAAGACGATGACGCAAAAGTAGAAGATAAAACCGATAGCGCTAAAAACGAAGAAGACAACGCTATCACGCCCGATAAAAAAGATAAGAGCTATCCACTTGTTATCGTAAATTTATCTGATAAACGCAGCCATACAATAGAAAACGTATTTAGCTACGCAATTAACTCAGCTAACAGCCAGCTATTAGTGAGTCAAAGTTACAGCGACGGTAATAACAACCAAATAGCGTTAATTGAGCTAAGTGACTTTAATAGCAGTGTATTAATTGATGAACCGGGCGTAATCGCAAATAAAATAGCGTGGCACCCAACTGACAATATTGCAGCATTTACATTGGGTAACTATGTAAATGATGACACGCGCCGTCGAAGCTACACTTTACAGCTATATAAAAACGAGAAGCTTGCAACTATAGATTCACCTAATAAAGCATGGACCCTAGGTAAAACAGCATCCCTTAAATGGTCAGAAAATGGCGAGCGCTTATATTTTGAAAACCATCCAAAATTAGCAGCTAAAGTAAAAGCCAAAGAATATACCGACGAAGCCTCATTGTACGACTTTGATACCATACGTGAACATAAAGGTTTAGATGTATGGCACAACAACGATGCGCAAATAAAACCGCGTGAAGAACAGCAATGGAACGAAGTTAATAAAAACCGCCATTACAGCGCGGTATATCACGTTAACTCGCAAAAAGTGGTACAGCTCAGTACCACTAATATGCCTGAGGTTGCACTAAACCCTCAGCGAGATGTATCTTTACTTGGCTCATCTAACATCCCCTACCTAGAAAAAATAATGTACGGCGGTTTTTTTGCTGATTACTTTGCAGTAAATATAAACACCGGTAAACAAACTCCCATTATTAGTAACTATCCGTTTAGACCAAGCCTTGCACCAAACGGTGAATTTGCAGCTTATTTTAACGATAGCCAAATACAGCTAAAAGATTTAAAAAATAATAAAGTAACGCCGCTTACAAAAGCGATTCAGGCAACCTTTGCTGATGATAAACACGACTACCCGTCTACTCAGCCTGGTTATGGTTTTGCTGGCTGGATGACCGATAGCAGCCAAATACTTGCTTACAGTAAATACGATATTTGGGCGTTTGACGTAAAAACGCAGCAAGCTAAACGCCTAACTAATGGTAAGCAAAGCAATACGCAGTACCGTGTTATTAAGCTTGATAAAACCCAAGTGGGCTTTAAAAAAGACGATACATTACTTGTCTCTGCTATTAATTTACAAACTAAACAAAGCGAAGTTGCAAAACTCGACTTAACCACTAATACAATAACTAACGTGCTTAGCGGTAATAAACGCTTTGATATGGTTAAAAAAGCCAAAAAGGCTGACAAGTACTTATTTACCTCGCAAACTTATAGCCAATTTCCTGATTACTACCAAACAGACTTTAGCTTTAATTCACCAAAACAAGTGACCACCCTAAACCCAGAAATTAGTAATTTTGCGTGGGGCGAAAAGCCAGAACTAATAAGCTATAAAGGCTTTGATGGCGAAGACTTACAAGGCGTACTAATAAAACCAGCGGGCTATAAAAAAGGCGATAAAGTACCTGTGGTTGTGTATTTTTACCGTTACATGAGCCAGCGTATGTATGACTTTCCAAAAATGGAATTAAACCATCGCCCTAATTTTCCTATGTTTACCTCAAACGGTTATGCGGTATTTTTACCTGATATTCGCTTTGAAATAGGTCACCCGGGTAAATCGTCAACGCAAACCATGATAAACGCCACCCAAAAGCTTATTGATTTAGGTATAGCTGATAAAAACAAAATTGGCTTACAAGGGCACTCATGGGCAGGTTATCAAAGTGCGTTTATGATAACCCAAACAGATATGTTCAAAGCGGTTGTATCAGGTGCACCAGTATCAAACATGACCAGTGCTTATAGCGGCATTCGATTAAAATCGGGTCTTGCTCGTCAATTCCAATACGAAACAGGGCAAAGCCGTATAGGTAAAAACTTATTTGAAGCACCAGATCTGTACATAGAAAACTCACCGGTGTTTTTTGCAGACAAAGTGAATACGCCTATTTTAATAATGTCTGGTGATAAAGATGATGCCGTACCTTGGCATGAAAGCGTGCAGTACTACTTAGCACTTCGTCGTGCAGGTAAAGATGCAACCTTTTTACAATACGAAGGTGAACCGCATCACTTGAAAAAGTTTCCTAATCAGGTCGACTTTTCTGTGCGTATGATGCAGTATTTTGATCATTACTTAAAAGGTAAACCTGCTGCTAAATGGATGGTTGAAGGTGAGGCCTTTATTAAAGAGTAGTACCAATCTGCATAGAGTTAAATAGACCTCATATCTAAACAGGTTGGTATAATACCAACCTGCATAAATC
>NZ_BADY01000134.1:0-409 GCF_000241185.1 Pseudoalteromonas sp. BSi20495 | reverse complement strand
ATCTTGCCTGCAAGACGCTAACTTGTCAGATATCCATCAAAACTTGCGAACGCAGGCTGATTGCACGATAAGTTATAAACCCTTTCATAATCAAATTCGAAAACCAGCCTTGACTGAGCTTGTCCGTGAGCTCGTTATTCAAGCGATGTCTAAATTGACTGTAAACACGCTGGATAAAACCTTTTTTACCCAGCGAGGAATACAGCGAGTGTTATTGCAAGATGGTTCTTCATTTGCTCTACATGATGAATTAGCGCAGGTTTTTGCTGGTCGTTTTACTGCTGTAAGTCCTGCCGCAATTGAGTTGCACGTTACCTATGACCTATTTAATGAACAACCCTGCGAAATAGATATTCGTCCTGATGTTGAAACTGAGCGCGCCTTTTTACCAGGTAGCCACACACTTGAA
>NZ_BADY01000135.1:0-50916 GCF_000241185.1 Pseudoalteromonas sp. BSi20495 | reverse complement strand
TATGCTTAGTTAGCATAGCATTTCTTTCTTAATGGGTGGCCAAAATCACTGTACCACTACACAATGATATTAGTGAGTTACAAGATAAAGCAACCGATTGGTTATGGACTTATAATAATGAACGCCCTAATATGCGCATAGGTGGCATAACACCCATACAAAAACTGGAAAAGTTAAACAACGGAAATTCTACAGATAGCCTCCATTAAAAATGGGGGGATTACCAAGCAATGTCTGTATTTGATAGGGCTATGTTATCAAAGAGATACATTATTAAGATGATAAATGATCATCTCAAAAACATTTCACAAATAGAACATAGTCGACATCGTAGTGAGGCCGTTTTATGTTGAATGTCATTTCAGGCATAGTGGCTTATTGCTTAAAAACAAAAGCCATGTAATGAATTACCGCACGCCAAGGCTTTTCGCTTTGGCTCAAATTCGCTACACGAAGAGAGGTATCTTATAACGTTAAGTTCAAAAAACTTTACGCCGCAAGCGGCGGGGAATTAAACCCGCTCAGATTAAATTATCACCGAGTGAGTTTGAATTAATGTCGATCTAGAAAAAGAGTCTTCTTAAGCAGATCTCAGGTTAATTAACCTGGTGGGATGTTCTCCTCCTAATAGCAATATAAAAACGCCATTTCAAAAGAGAATCACACCAAGATATACGGTGACTATTGGGTTTCAAATGGTGGCACCAATAAAGCAAAGGTAAAACTTAACAAATATTGAAAAACCAAGCGTGTTAAAAATTGAAGAAACGATTGTCGCTTTTTTAACATGTATGCAAAAAATGGATCGCTTCAACTTACGACAAGAAGCCCTAGAATGAAGAAACGTCCACTTTTATTGGCCAAAAATTAACTCCGAAATTTGAGTTATAAATTTATAGTCTTCCTACCAAACATTTTTTCACATTTTATATCAGTATCATGACATAACTGAAGCATCTTATTTGACTGAATAATTTGTTCGGAGTCGTCATTATAATCAAGCCCCATAAAGTAGTTAAACCAAGGTTCAAGACCCAGCGCATAAATATAAACTTCTTTTGGTTTGAAGATTTCAACCATGCCGAAACCAAGCTTAGAGTCACAACCATTCAGGCGACGTGAGTTTTTAATTTGCTTGCTGACCTTTTTTGTATGTAATGCGCCATACATCCAGGTATAAGGTGCACCAACACATTCCATGCCAATGGCAAGTATATCAACATCGCCGACCGCTTTTTGAATATGACGATACATGTTTGGATCAAGGTTGGCTGAATCTGCACCCAAAAAAAACTTCTTACCGTACAGCTCAATAAACCAAGCGGCTTTTGATCTAATGTTCAAATCACCATGTTCGCCTAAAAATGGCAAAGCTATAATTTTTCCACTTGGTAAGGCTATTTCTTCCATATCTTCAACTTCCATCACTTTGAAGTTCAGCTGCTGCAACATCAACTTCAGCGAAGGATCAGCTAACATTCCACCATTATTTTTTGGAACGATCAGAGTGTCTGTCTTATGGCGTAATTGTAATAAGGTTTCTAAATTTACATGATCTTGATGTGAATGAGTCAAACATATGTAATCTATTTTATCCGGCAGCTGATTGAAACTAAACACATCTCCAATATAAGATTCGTGAACTGAGGCTATTACAGGGTCAATCAGGATACTAATATCTTTAGTTTCAATTAAGAATCCGGCGTGGCCCGTATATTCTAATCGAATACCATCGGTGACTGGCTTGTATTGATTTTTCGGTGACTCAGTAGTAAATAAATCTTCTTTGGTCAACCCCCCTCGACATTTGCACTGAGCAAATAATTCATCCAATTCTTGCGCACTTAATGGATGCTGACGAGCTTTTGATATTCTATCGAGTATCGGCGAAGTGAAATTGAGATCAATATGAATATGAGCATCATCTACCAAGCGTGGTGTACTAAATACAAATGGCCGTTGGTTGGTATCTGATACCAAACCAAAAGCTACCGTTTGTAGCTGTGGCTTATAGTAATCACTCTTGTACAGCAATCCTTCAAGCAATCGATAAGACGGATTGTGTTCCATATCAAAAAACAGTTCTATATAGCCTTTTAGGGCGTCCGGAAGTTGTTCATATAGATATTCAATAGACTCACCAGTCTTGTGCGCCCGGATCAATTCGTCAAGCTCGCTAACTGCCGCAGACAATGCAACCAAATCAGAACATTCGTTTTTAGAGAATTCGATCAACGCTCTAATATCTTCTATTTGGTCTTCGCTACAGGCCAAGAAATCAGAACCCGACATGCCTGGTTCCTGATTGGCCATAATGTGCAAATGTGCATTATTAACAAACGATTTCATAATTCGAGTATGCGTATGCACTAAATGTCTTGCGCCCTGTACAGGCGGCAACAAGTATGGCCATGCATACCAGTTGTTAAATAAAGGTTCGAAATAGACCTGCTCTTTTAAATAATACATTGCTTTTACCTTTTTTATTATATTTTAATTGTTAAATTAGATAGTTATACCAATCGCACTAAATAAGTGTTCATCCTCATTGCATATTGATCACTTATTTAATGCGAATGGTATTAAATTTATAACGATTCGATGTACAGGGGCTCAATCTGCGTTAATGTTCTGTGTTCAATAATTTTATATGCTACATCGGTGACACACGGTGCTTGCAAAATACTTTGATGCCCGCCTTCTAACATATGATGATTAACAGTATCAGCTACGTATTTCTGCCATTGATTCCCAAGATGAATATCACAATCGGCAGATTGAAGTACCAACAAATCATCAAGCTGATACGAATCGCTGTGGTATGACCATTTACTCTGTGCTTTTATCACAGCTTCCATACCCTCGGTCCAGCTAGAATCTCCGAAATCTTCCTCCAACGAGTCATCCAGTACCGATATGTTCTGCTCGTCTATACTTTTGTATTCGGCATAACCATCTAAGACAATAAGCTGTGCTGGTTGAAGGAATTTAGTTTGCAACAATTTAACCATTTCAAAGGCAACAGCGGCCCCCATTGAATAGCCCAGCAATACATAAGGCCCTTCATTTTGATGTTGCAATAGTCGCTCAACGTAATGTTCTGCCGCCGCTTCAACGCTACAGTGAACCTCACTTTTTCCGTCAAGACCTGACGGGTTAAAAGCATAAACACTTTGCTGCTTACCAAGATTGCTTGCCAGTTCTGAGAAGATATGACTGTATCCTGCAAAGCCCGGCACCATATACATTGGTACATTGTTACTATCCGTATCACCGCACTGAATTTCGACAAGCAAATCAAATACCTTACCCTCCCCACCGCGAAAAATAAGTTCCGCCTGACTGCGAATGGTTTGGGCATGCATTAACTCAAACAAGGCAATCTCGACACTAAACTCAACTTTAATTTTTGCTACTAGTTTCATTGCCAGCAACGAATGACCGCCAATCATGAAGAATTGATCTTCAACACTGATAACCTTTTTATCCAGCGTTTCCTGCCAAATTTTAGTCAACTTATGCTCTGTTTCGTTTTCCGGTGCCACATAAGTATTTTCCAACGTCTGTGCCAATTCAGGAGCAGGCAAAGCTTTGTAGTTAATTTTGCAACTTAAAGTCAGTGGCATTGAATCCAGCCAGACAAACACAGAGGGCATCATAAACAGTGGCAGTTCGACTTGCAGTTTACTGCGACATTGTGCCAACAGCAGTGCTTTTTCCTCATCGCTACCGTTTTTTTCATGTACAAGATAGGCTACTAGTTGTTTGTCAATCCCTTCATTACGAGCTACAACAACGGCATCTTTAATGCCATTACACTGGTGCAATTGATGTTCAATCTCACCTAGTTCTATACGTAAACCGCGCAATTTTACCTGGGTATCAATACGGCCGACAAATTCCAGGTTACCGTCAGGCAACCAGCGCACCATGTCGCCTGTTTTGTATAAGCGGGTCGAATGCTCATCGGTAAACGGGTTATTAACAAACTTCTCTTGCGTCAATTCAGCTCGGTTCAAGTAACCCCTAGCTAAACCAACACCACCGATAAGCAGTTCACCAACTACACCCTCTGGTAACAATTGCACCCCCTGATTAACTACATACATTTGAACATTGTCTATTGGTTTACCCAAATGCAGGTTCGTTTGACCAGTTTCAAAGGTGCCAATACTAGCCATTATCGTGCATTCTGTAGGGCCATATGCATTGTAAAATCTACGATTCTGACTCCATAACTGAGCTGTTTCTCGCGAACAAGCTTCGCCGCCAACCATCAGATGTGTCACCGAGGTAAACTGGTTAATATTGAGCTGCGGCAATAATGCTGGAGTTAAAATCATATGGGTCAATATATTATTTTGAACCATTGCGCCCAAATCATCGAGCGATTTGGTCGTTTGAGCCGATGGCAAATACAACTGGCCACCGCCACATAACGCCATGGTCCACTCATAAATAGAAGCATCAAACGCAATTGAAGCAAACTGCAATACACGACTTTGGGTATTGATATCAAATTCATTGACTAATCTGGTAGCAAAATTGCACAGCCCCTGATGCTCAATCATTACACCTTTTGGCAATCCTGTTGAACCTGAGGTGTATATCACATACGCCAATTGATTCGATAATTCTAACAAATCAATATTGTCACTTGGGCAAGCAGCTAATTCCTGTTGCACTTGCTCACTGTCCATACAGACGTTTTGTACACTTGTGTTCAATTTATTAGCAAGTGAATTTTGAGTCAATATCCAGTTAACATTACTGTCTTCAAGTAAATAGTTGATACGTTCCTGTGGTGAATCCATGTCTATAGGCACATAGGCACAACCTGCTTTAAGTATACCCAATATGCCAATGAACATATCTAAAGAACGAGTCATACACAATGCAATCAAGGTGTTTGGTTTTATGCCTAGTTCCTGTAAGTAATACGCAACTTGGTTAGCTTTTTGGTTAAGCTCACCATAGCTCAACGTATACTGTTCAAACACTAACGCTGTTGTATTCGGATGATTTTTCACCTGATCTTCAAACAACTGATGGATACCACAATCACTAGGATACTGCTTTTTAGTATCGTTATATTGACATAACAACTTACTGCTTTGATTATGAATCAACATATCACAACGATTATGTGACTGTTCTATATCAGCCAACATTGCGTTGAATGCATTAACATAATATTCGCCTATCTGTTCAATCAGAGCGCTGTCATACATATTTTCATCAAAGGTGATGGTCAATTTAAGTTTGTCCAGACCAATGGCTCGCGAGAAGTTAATCGTAAAGTCAAAGTTGGTTTGACCAAAGCCCTGACCATCGCTGAACTCCATATCAGACTGATCTGCCAAATCTTCATACGCGTGGAAATGAGTGTAGTTAAACACAACCTCAGCAAATGAACGACCGGTATCACGCTGTATCGCAGATGACGGATAATGACGATAGGCCATAGTGTCTGTCATTCGGTTTGCTACCGATTGAATCAGATCAGCCCAGCTTCCCTCGGCCAATTCAAAGCAAACTGGAATTGAGTTCAAAAACAAACCGATGCCTTTATCACCACCTTCATACTCAGGACGTCCGTTGACAACCATGGATGTCAGTGCATGTGACTCGCCGCTAAGCATAGACAATACTTTACTGTGCGTCGCCAGCAATACTGATTGTACCGGTACACCCTGATCTTTAGCCAGTTGCAACACCAAGCCTGACAACTCAAAAAATGCATCTACACCGTATTCCTTTTTCACTCGGCTGCGATGTTGCTCAACAACAGATTTGCACGGGATCTGCTGCATCGGCGCTTCTTCAAGCATCGATTGCCAGTAAATTTTAGCTTTCGGGTTTTTCAGGATTTGTATTTCCTGGGCAACAAAGTCACGAAACACAAATTCCTGCACAGCTTCAGGCAATGTATTGCCAGCCAGAAGCGTCTGATAATGAATAAACAACTGGCTGACAAACATTGAATCACTCCAGCCATCAATCACGCCGTGGTGGAATTTAAGTCCAAATTCGATACTTTGCTCAGAGCGTTTGTGAACAAACACCTTGAACAATGGTCCTGTCCAATTAAAGCTAATAGTTTTTTCAAGCTCTACCCAGTCAACAATATGTTGATTTTGTTCGGTTTCGCTCATGTCACTAATATCTTTGAACGTCAGCGGTAAATCTACGGCTTTATAGATTCTTTGCAACGGTCTTTCACCGTCTAAATAAAAGCCAGTGCGCAGTGCCGGGTGACAGGCGAATAAATAAGACATGGCTTTGACAAAACAGTCGTGATCCCATCTAGTTTTAACCTGTATGCTAAAGATATTATGATAATCTTCACTGTCGCTTTGCAATTGCGAATGGAAGACCATACCCGTTTGCAATTCAGACATCGGATAAACATCTTCATAAAGCACCTTGTCATCACCCAGAGCTTCGCGCTCTTGTTTGCTCAGCATTGAGAATGGTTCAACTTGGATATTTGATATTTCGTTATCACCACCAGTTTCAATATAGGTAGCCAACTTTTCTACCGTCTGATATTTGAAAATATCCTTAACGCTGATACTGCCATCACCGTTATGCAAATCGTTCACTTTAGATACAATACGAATCGACAAAATAGAGTCACCGCCTAAGTTAAAGAAGTTGTCATTGATGCCCACTTTTTCTATGGCCAAAACATCCTTCCATACGTCACACAAAACCTGTTCGATATCGTTTCGAGGCGCGACATAACTGGTCAGCTCCACTTCGCTTATCTTAGGTTCTGGTAAGGCTTTACGGTCAATTTTTCCATTAGTGGTCAAAGGCATGCTTTCAAGCACAACAAATACTGACGGCACCATGTGCTCAGGCAGTTTTGCATGCAAGTGGTTACGCAACCTTTCTATCAATGATTTTTTGCCTTCATCATCTTGTGCTAAATCTGTACCAGCCACATACCCTGCCAATTGCTTGGTCGGTGATGCACCGTCATTGCTTTGCTCATGCACAATGACTACAGATTCTTTAACATCTGGAAAGCTGGTAAGCTGATGCTCAATCTCACCCAGTTCTATACGGAATCCGCGTACTTTAACCTGATGGTCAACACGGCCTACAAATTCAAGCTCTCCTGTCGGTAACCAGCGTACCTGATCACCGGTTCTGTACAGAGTTCCTGTCTGCTCAGCAAACGGGTTAGCAATAAAACGCTCATCCGTCAGTTCGGCCTGATTCAAGTAACCACGGGAAACACCACGCCCACCAATGTACAGCTCACCAACCGCACCCATCGCTGACAATTGACCATACTCATCAAGCACGTAGGTTTGAACGTTTGACAGCGGTCCACCGATTGGGATCAAACGGCCATCTGCTTTGTAATTACCGGTAAGCTCTGCATAAGTTGCGAAGGTTGTAGTTTCTGTTGGGCCATATACATGGAGCAATTTATTCGGTTTACCATTATCTAAAATGCGCTGTACAGCCTCGAAGTTAACCTGCTCACCACCAAACAATAAACAGCTTAAATGTCTGAGCAAGGCAGGGCGCTCATAAGCCACCTGATTCACAAGTGCTGTGGTCAGAAACATTACTGACACAGAATCATCTATCAGTTTTTGCTCCAGCGCCTCGGGGTTAAGTAGCGTATCTTTGTCAATATACGCCACACTTGCACCATTACACAAAGCCCCCCAAATCTCAAAGGTCGCCGCATCAAAAGCCGGCGTAGCAGCATGGGCAACCACGTCTTGTACGCCAATCTCAACATAATGCTGATCACGCACTAAGCCCACCACGTTATGGTGATTAACCATTACGCCTTTAGGCTGACCGGTTGAACCTGATGTGTAAATTACATACGCTAATTCATTAGCACAGGACGCATTGTCAAAACAATCCGGATTTTCGATACTGTATTTGCCGCGAACACGCTGCCAAATTTTGGCATCAAGTGCCAAAACACGTAAATCTTCAAACGGCATATCTTCAATTAGCTCGTCCTGAGCCAATACCCAGCTGATTGCCGCATCTTCGATAAGGTAATCAATTCGTTCTTCAGGTAAATTCGGAGCAATCGGCACATAAGCACCACCCGCTTTAAGTATCGCTAGCATAGCCACCACTAGATCAATGGATGATTCCATGCAAAGACCAATCAAAGTCCCCGGCTTCACACCTTGTTCAATAAGGTAATGGGCGACCTGATTAGCCTGTTCATTCAGCGTTTGATAGCTAAGAGTTTCACCCTCAAAAATTAACGCTGTGCTTTGCGGATTGACGGCGACCTGCTGCTCAACCAATTGATGGATACCACTGTCGTAAGGATAATCCCTCTGGGTGTCATTCCAATCAGTCAACAGAGTTTTACGCAGTGACTGGTCGAGGATAGGCAGCGCCTGAACCTTCTGTGTTGGCATATCAACGATAGCTTTGACCAATTCTTTAAGACCATCGGCAAAGCGCTGCAAAGTTTCCGGCAGGAATACTGAGTTGTTGCAAGTCCATTCAAGCATCAATTCATCAGCAAGCTCGGTCACATGCAGACCCAATTCGTAATCAACGCTTATATCTGCATCTTCTGTTTGATAAGGCTTAAACGTCAACCCTGACAAGTCAAGTTCACCCTGTTCAAAATTTTGCAGCGCAAAGACAATTTGATATAAGGCGTTGTGGTTGAAGTTACGTTCAGGATTAAGTTCATCAACCAGCATTTCAAACGGAATATACTGATGGCTGTATGCATCAATAATGCTTTGCTTGTTACTGGCCAGCAGTTGTTCAAAATCAGGGTTACCGTGGAGGTTACAGCGCAATACCAGGTTGTTAAGGAAAAAACCGATTAAAGGTTCGACTTCCTGCTGGGCACGACCAGCAATTGGTGTGCCCATAACTACATCGGTGTCGTTGCTGTAACGCGCAATCAATACCGAGAATGCAGTTTGCAGGAACATGAACATGGTCACATCGTTATCTTTGCAAATTGCCCTGACCTGTTCGGTTAATACCGGATCAAAGTGACTAACGCAGGTAACACCAACGAAGGACTGAACCTCAGGACGTGCTTTGTCCAGCGGCAAACTGTGCACTGGCTGGATACCACCAAGGTGCGTACGCCAGTAATCAAGCTGGCTTTGCTGCATCTCACCTTGCAACCAGTTGCGTTGCCACTGGGCAAAATCGGCGTACTGGATGGCTGGCATTGTCAATGGGTTGTCTTGACCTGCAAGATAAGCACTGTACAAAGCATTAAGCTCCCGGGTGAAAACACCCATCGACCAGCCATCAAAGGCAATATGATGGGTTGTGATCAACAACAGATGATGTTGCTCATCCAGTGTCAACAGTTGTGCCCGCAGCATCAGATCATTTCCTAAGTCAAACGCATGCTCTGACTCATGACGCACCAAACGATTTACTTCAAGCTGTTGTTCATCCGCCGATAAATAGATCAATGAAGTCTGTTCAAGGATAAAATCCTGTGCCTCTCGTATCCGTTGAAAAGCCTGCCCGTCTTGTTCAACAAAATTGGTACGCAATACTTCATGACGGGCCACAATGGTGCCCAGCGCCCGTTCGAAGCTAAGATGATCCACTCCCCCTTCAAACGACAACAGGGTTGGCATATTGTAATGACTGCTGCTCTGCAATTTTTCAACAAACCACAAGCGCTGCTGGGCAAATGATAATTGCAAATTCTGGTCGCGAGAAACCACCGAGATGTTATTTTTCTCTACCGTTTCAGCGGTTGCTATCACTTTAGCCTGCATTATAATAGTCTGATTGTCGAAAATCTGACGAACACTTAACTCCACTGACAAGGCGTGCTTGATGGCACTGACCAAACGGGTTACCAGCAAAGAGTGACCACCGAGTTCAAAAAACGATACGTTGGTTGATATGTTTTCAATTGATAACAACTCACTCCAGATAACCGTCAGTTGTTGTTCAATTTCGTTAGCAGGTGCAACGTAGCCGATTCTTGCAATAACCGCCAATGGCAATGCTTTACGGTTTACTTTACCGTTAACAGTCAATGGGAAGGTATCAAGCACTATATAAGAAGTAGGCTGCATATATTCTGGGATACGATTGGCCAGCCATTGACGCATGTCGCTGATCAAGACTTGTTCATCTTCGACTTTTTTGTATGCAACCAGATAGGCAATCAATTGTTTGTCTGAACCTTCGCCGCTGACAGCGACCAAAGACTCGCTGATGTTTTCATGCAAAGTTAATACGTTGGAGATCTCACCCGGTTCAATCCTGAACCCCCTGATCTTGATTTGTTCATCGACTCTGCCAATAAATACCAAATTGCCGTCTGCACCTATACGAACCAAATCGCCCGTTCGATAACAGCGGATAGACGGGTTTGTTCCATAAGGATCAGCGATAAAGCACGATCCCATCATTTCAGGCTGGTTAATATAACCACGCGCAACACTTATGCCTGCAACATACAATTCCCCTACAACACCTTTTGGTACCGGACGTTGTTTTTTGTCAAGTACATACAAACGGGTATTACTGATTGCCTTTCCAATGGTCAGTGGTGCATTAACAACAACCGGTGCAATACTGGCACAAACTGTAGTTTCAGTAGGGCCATAGGCGTTAAACATTGGATAGTGTGAGCCCCACAATTGAGCAAGTTGCTCATCACAGGCTTCACCGGCAACCACCAGACTTTTCAAGCTGTATGGCTTAGTAACATCCATATGCTGCAACAATGCTGGTGGTAGGGTAGCGTGAGTGATTTTTGACTCAACCATGTAGTCTTGCAATAACACAGGTGTTTGCTTTTGCAAGTCTGTACAGATATGCAACTCGGCACCGTTAAGCAATGCCATCAACCATTCCCAGGTTGCCGCGTCGAAACTCATAGAAGCGAACTGGATCACACGACTGTTACTGTCAACACCAAATCTTGCCCGTTGATCGCAAGACAGACTAACCGCGCCCTGATGTTCAACCATAACGCCTTTGGGCAATCCGGTAGATCCCGAAGTGTAAATCACATAAGCCAGATTGGACGGTTTAACCATAGTCTCAGCCACATCCGGTGATGTTGTCGGATACAGGCCCAAGATACTGGTATTGCCAATAAATACTGAGATATCAGCGTCAATAGACGTACGTTTCAACACTTCAGGCTGAGTCAATACCATGGTTGCACCACTGTCACTGAGCATATGTTCAATGCGAGCCACAGGATAATTCGGGTCAAGTGGCACATAAGCACCACCAGCTTTCAAGATGCCCAATACACCAACCATAGTGTCAAGTGAGCGATCAGCACAAATACCTACAGGCATATCTGGTTTGATACCATTTTCGATCAAATAATGAGCTACCTGATTGGCTCGCTCGTTTAACTGACGATATGTCAATGAGTGACCGGAAAAAACCACCGCCTTATTGTAAGGCGTTGCTTGAGCTTGACGCTCAAACATCTGATGAATACACAGATCCGTAGGATAATCACTAATGGTACCATTGCCGCTTGCCAACAACTGTTGTTGCTCGACATCAGATTGCAACGGCAGGTCAATGATTTTACTGTGAGGCGCAGCGATAATGCCTTCAAGCAACAGAGCAAAACTTTGCGCCATGCGTTCAATGGTAACTGCTTCAAACAAGTCGGTATTGTATTCCCAGCTTGCCGTCAAACCCTGCTCAGATTCCTGCATGCTTAAGCTTAAATCAAACTTGGCAACACTGTGTTGCTGTTCAACTGGTTTGAGGTTCAAACCCGACAGGGTCAATTCTTCCATTTGGTTGTTCTGCAAGATAAATACCAGCTGGAATAATGGACTGTGGCAGAGGTTACGTACTTGTTGGTGTTTCTCAACAAGCATTTCAAAAGGTACGTGTTGATGATCAAACGCTTCAAGAGTGGCCGTTTTTGAACGCTGCAAACACTCAACAAAACTCGGATCCCCCGATAAGTCATTGCGTAATACCAAGGTGTTAACAAAAAAGCCAATCAGCGATGAAACCTCAGTCTGGGTGCGGTTTGCCACTGGGGTGCCCATCACGATATCGGTTTCATTTGAATAACGCGATACCAAAAGTGCAAAAGCTAACTGCAAGGTCATAAATAAAGTTGAGTCGTTATCAAGACTCAACTGATTGAGCTGGTCATTGAGATTTTTGTCCAGCTGCTGACAATGAACGGCACCAGCAAAGGTCTGCTGCTTAGGTCTGGTTTTATCCAATGGTACACTGTGTACCTGCGGCAAGTCTTCAAGTCGCTTTTGCCAAAAATCCATTTGCTGGGCAAGAAAATCTTTACCCTGCCACTCACGCTGCCAGCTGGCAAAATCGGCGTATTGAATTTCCATCGGTTGCAACATATTGTGTCTGCCATCAATGTGAGCATTATACATAGCACCCAATTCATAGATGAATACTCCTAGTGACCAGCCGTCTGTAGCAATGTGATGCATGGTAATCAGCAACGTATGCTCTTCATCCGCTTCTTTGAGCAGACAAGCCCTGATCATTAAATCATTAGCCAAATCAAACGGCTTTTCTGCTTCTATCCTGGTATAGGCTTGAACTTGTTCCTGTGCCAAACCGGCTTCAACAGCACTAAAGTCCACTTCAACCAGTTCAAGACCATTATCTGCATCCAGCACTTGTTGATGCGCAACACCAGCTTCACTGGTCAGATAAACCGTACGCAAGACTTCGTGACGTACAATGATGTCATTAAGTGATTTTTTAAGTGCATCGACATTTAATTGCCCTGACAGCTTTAGGCCAAGCGGCATATTATATTGGTTGCCCGCGCCTTCAAACTGGTCAATAAACCATAGCCTTTGCTGGGCAAACGACAACGGTAAAGGTTTACCATCACGCGCCACAGGCACTATCTGGGGAATTTCGTTTTTCTTTTCACCAGTTTCAATCAACTTAACCTGTGAGACGATATCTGCCGCTTCAAACAGCTCCATAATGGTCACTTTGACATTGAAATGCACCATTATTTCAACTTCAAGACGTATTGCGGTCAGCGAGTTGCCGCCGAGGCTAAAAAAATTATCATTCAAACTAACCTTTTCAACACTCAACAGCTCTTGCCATATGGTGGCTAGTTTGATCTCAAGCTCGGTCGTCGGCGGCACAAATTCGCACTCGTCAAACCAAATAGGCTCTGGCAAGCTTGAGTGATTGACATCATCGTTTTCATTGAGCGGCAATGCGGACATTATTTTGTATCCCACAGGTACCATAGCTTTTTCAATGCGACCGCTTAACCAGCGGTTTAATTCGTTGATGAAATCTTGTTCAACTTCAGGCATTTGTTCGGCAACCACATAAGCTGCCATTTTTGATTCATCACCTGTGACCACAACTCGGGCATCGGTCAACTGTGGATGTTCTATCAAGGCATCGGCCACTTCAGCAAGGTTAAAGGTCAACCCGTCAACCTTGATTTGATTGGCCAGTTTACCGACGAAAACCAAGCTAGCATCCGCCATTCGACGTACCAAATCACCTGTTTTGAACAACTGTTGTCCGGCAGTTTTGGCAAACGGATTGTTGATAAAACGCTCATCAGTCAGCGTCTGGTTCTGCCAGTAACCACGACCTACAATAGGGCCACCGATATGCAACTCACCAACCACACCTGTCGGTGATTGGGCACCGTACTCATCAAGTACATAAATTTTAACACCCGCAAGTCCATCACCAAGATTTTTGCCGATATCACTTGTAAGTTTAACAAACGTAGATATACCACACGTTTCCGACGAGCCATAAATACCAAGCAGATTTTGCGGTTTGCCATTGGCATTAACCTGTGCCAGTGCTTGCGCTTTTGGCTCGCCGCTAACCAGCAAATAACGCAAAGTGGCAAACGCATCAGCTTGCTCATCGGCGATACGGTTAAACATCGCTGCGCTAACAGCAAGCAGTGATACGGACTCAGTTTTAAGTTGTTTTGCCAATGCGCAGATATTGCTCTGAATAGCAACCAGTTTGGCACCACTGCAAAGGGCAGCCAAAATTTCAAAGGTGGCCAATGACAATGCCGGATTGATCAACTGTCCAACCACATCTTTTTGAGCAATACTGACAAACTGACTGTCGTTTAACAATGCGGCAATATTTCTATGGCTGGTCATTACTCCTTCAGTGGCGGTAGAGGCATCGGCATAACTGACATACGCCAGCTGCCCCGTAGTATGACCCAAAGTTTTGCTGTCAGGATTTTGCTCAGAATAACGACCCAACAGGCGTGTTCTAATATCGTTGTCCATCGGCAACATTTTGAGCATTTCAAACGACTCGTCTGACAACAACTCGCTTTGAGTCAATAACAAGTTAATGCCGCTGTGCTCAACGATATGGTCAATGCGATCTTCATCCCACTCAGGGTCAATCATCACCCATGCACCACCGGCCTTAAGCACCCCCAGCATGGCGATAACCCGATCACCAAGTGTGGCTGAAATATACTCAATACATATGCCCACTACAGTGTCAGATTTAACTCCTTGCTCCAGTAAATAATGAGCAACTTTATTGGCCTGTTCGTTAAGTTCAGCATAACTTAAACTGTCATCATCAAACACGACGGCTGTTTCTTGTCCGTGTTGTTGTGCCTTGGCTTCAACACGCTGATGAAGACAGAGAGACGCTTCACTTTTAGCAGTGTTGGCTGTAAGTTTTTTCTGTAGCAGTGCCCTTTGCTGCGGGTTAAGTTTTGCCAATTGCTGTTTAAACTGTTCGGCTTTGTTGGTGTTAATCTTGTCACTCATTATCATTCTTCCTTATTTGCCAGCGCAGATTCGATATCTGCCTCAGACATGTCTTCTAACTGTGCGAATAAATCGTTCATTGCTTCCTCATCTAGGTTATTAATATCCGGTTCAAGTAAAAGCGCATCAACCTCTTCGTCCTGTAGATGTTCCTGGGTAATTGGCAATACCATTATTTCCGTTTCCGGGGCTTGTATAATACCGTGTATCAAAGTTTGCAGACTATCGGCAAAGCGCAATAAGGTTTGTTGTTCAAATACGGCCGTGCTGCATGTCCAGACCAGTTCCAGCTCATTTTCCAGCTCGGTAACGTGCAGGCCCAACTCATAGTCCGGCGTCAACTGGTTGTCTTCATGCTGGAATGGTTTAATGGTCAAACCCGACAGTTCAAGTGGGGCTTGTTCAAAATTTTGTACTGCCAACACCACCTGATACAGCTCGTTGTGACTGAAACTGCGCTGAGGCCTGAGTTCATCAACCAGCATATCAAACGGAATATGCTGATGAGTAAAGGCATCCAGCAGGTTCTGCTTATTTTCAGCCAACAGCGAGGTGAAGGTAGGATTACCCGATAAGTTATTGCGCAACACCAAAGTATTGACAAAGAAACCAATCAATTCAGCGGTATCCTGTTGGGTACGACCTGCTATCGGTGTGCCCATAATAATATCGGTCTCATTACTGTAACGGGACAACAAAACCGAGAACGCCGTTTGCAAGAACATAAACAGGGTTACGTCATGGCGTTGACAAAAATCATTGATCTGCTCTGTCAATTCGCCATTCAGACGGCAACGATGCTCTGCGCCGACATAGGTCTGTTTTTGTGGTCTTGGATTATCCAGCGGTAAACGGTGCACTGATGGTATGTTGTGAAGATAGTTGCGCCAGTAATCCAGATGCCCTTCCAACACGTCACCACTTAACCTGTTGCGCTGCCACTGTGCATAATCAGCATACTGCACCGGCAACGGTGCCAATGTGTTATCTTGCCCGGTAAGATAAGCGGCGTACAACACGCCCAGCTCACGGGTAAATATCGCGGTAGAAACCCCGTCAAAAGCAATATGGTGTGTGGTCAGCAACATAATGCGCTCAACCTCACCACCATTTTGATTGTCTGACAATGTCAGAATACGGGCACGCAGCATCAAATCAGTGCTTAAATTAAATGGCCTTCTGGCTTCAACGGCCGCAAGAGTTTTAACCTGGGCATAACAGCCTTCGCGGGTTTCATCTTTAATCAGTTGTTGTTCAAGTACAAACGGTACCGCTGGATAAATCACCTGACGGGCCTGACCTTCGTGCTCTTCAAAACGAGTAGACAATACCTCATGGCGTTCAATCAGTGTGGTCAATGCCCGTTCGAAACAGCCATGGTCAAAATGACCACCAACTACCATCACGTTTTGCAGGTTGTAATGGGCACTGCCTTCGAGTTGGTCAACAAACCACATACGTTGCTGGGCAAACGACAGCGGCAGGTTTTGCTCTCTAGATACAATGTCAATATTGACCTGTTCGACCTTGTCCGCCTCATCTATCACCTTAGCGAGCATAACAATGGTCTGATTTTCGAAGATATCACGCAACTCCAGTCTTACCGAGAACACATTGGTAATAACAGAGGTCAACTTGGTGATCATCAACGAGTGACCGCCCATTTCAAAAAACGATACATCGGTGCTTACCTTTCTCAGTGACAAGAGTTCAGTCCATATTTCACACAATTTCCGTTCAGTCTCGGTTTCTGGCTCTACACAATCAGACGCTACAACATCATCAAACTCAGGTAACGGCAGTGACTTGCGGTCAATTTTTCCGTTTACTGTCAGTGGCATCACATCTAGCACCACAAATGCCGATGGAATCATGTGCTCTGGTAGTTTAGTCTGTAAATGACTACGGTAATGCGTGACCAATCCACTGCCTTCTCCCTGTTGTTCAAATGCTTCAGGCACCACATAAGCCACCAGACGTTTATTCAGAGACTCAATATCTGCCAAATCTTCCAATGCCAGAACCAACGCTTCTTTAACACCGTTGATACTGGTTAATTGATGCTCAATTTCACCTGGTTCAATCCGAAAACCACGTACTTTGACCTGATGGTCAACCCGACCAATAAAGTCTAATGTACCGTCCGGCATCCAGCGTACCAGATCACCTGTTTTGTACAGTCGCTCAGCCGGATCGTCGTTAAACGGATTAATGATAAACTTCTCGTCTGTCAAGTCTTGACGGCTGAAATAACCTCTGGCAACACCACGACCACCTATTAACAACTCCCCCACTGCGCCTGCTGGCAACAATGTTGCGTGCTGGTCCATCACATAAACCTGTACATTAGCCAGAGGAGCACCGATGGTAATTTGTCGACTGCCTTCAGTGTAATTGCCGCTTAACTCAGCAAACGTAGAGAAAGTTGTCGCTTCAGTTGGACCGTAAACGTGTAACAGTTTTTTCGGTTTACCATGGTCAATGATAAGCTGTACTGCACTATAGTTAACCTGTTCACCACCGAACAACAAGCAACTCAATTTGCTGAACAATGTCGGACGCTGAAAAGCGGCCTGATTAAGCAATGCTGTAGTAACAAACATCACTGAAACAGATTCACGTTGTAGTGCCTCGTCCAGTTTGTCGACCTGCAACAACGTATCTTTGTCAATGTAAGCGACTTTTGCGCCATTACATAAAGCCCCCCATATCTCAAACGTAGCCGCATCAAAAGAAGTACTGGCTGCCTGTGCTACCACATCACCCAAAGCGATAGACACATAGTTCTGATCGCTGATCAAACCAACAATATTTTGATGATTGACCATAACCCCTTTAGGCTGACCTGTTGACCCGGAGGTATAAATTACATAAGCCAGTTGTTTTTCGCTAAACGTATCGTTAGCCACATTATGGCTATGATAGTTAACCAATTCATTCAATTTTGCATCGTCTAAACACAGTATGGACAAATCGGTTACCGAAGTCTCAAACTTTGACACCGCATCGGTAAGTACCAACTGTATCGAGGAGTCTTCAACTATGTAGTCAATCCGTTCCTGTGGCAATTCCGGGTCAATCGGTACGTATGCTGCGCCAGCTTTAAGCACCGCCAACATACCAATCACAATTTGCTGCGAACGTGCCATACAAAGACCAACCAAGGTATCAGTATCAACCCCCTCTGCCTTAAGGCAATGGGCAAGCTGATTAGCTTGTTCATTCAATTCACTATAGGTTAACTGATACTCACCAAAAGCAAGCGCTGGTGCGTTGGGATTAAGCACTACGTGCTGTTCAAACAACTGTTGCACACTACTTTGTTGCGGGTAATCGACCTGTGTATCGTTCCAATCGTTAACCAGTGTCTGACGTTCTGCTTCACCAAGCAAATAGCAAGGATTGTGCTGCTGGTCAACATCCGCCAGCAACGCTTTGAATACATTGATGTAATAGCCACCCATGCGTTTGATCAAAGCTTCGTCGTAACGATTCATGTCAAAGTTGATATACAATGACAAATTATCTGAGCCCATAGCAGTTCTTGAAAAGTTAACCACAAAATCGTAGTTGGTTTGTTCAAAGCCCTGCGAGTCCAGCACCTGCTCATCCAAATCAACTTCAATATCACTAAAGGCGTGGAAGTGGGTGTAGTTGAATATCACCTCAGAGAATGTACGTCCGGTATCCCTTTGGATAGCCGATGATGGATAATGACGATGAGCCATTGATGTACTCATGCGCTCGGCAACCGAAGCCACCAACTCTGACCAGCTGCTGTCCGGAGCCAAATCAAAACATACTGGCATTGCGTTCAAAAATAGTCCCAGACCGCGATCACCACCTTCATATTCAGGTCGACCGTTAACTACTACCGACGACAACGCCTGTGAATGACCACTCATGCTGGTCAATACCTTAGCATGTGCGCTAAGCAATACCGACTGTAAAGGTTCGCCAAGTTTCTTGGCTACGGTATACAGTTGTTGAGACAAATCCGAAAACCCTGGAACATTATATAATTTGTCAATGCGGTCTTCATGCTGGTTGTTACTTTTAAGTTTGTTCGGAATTTGCTTCAACGGCGCATCTTCGAGTACCGACAACCAGTAGTTTTTCGCATCAGGATCGGCCAATGCAGTCAGTTCCAATGCAACAAAATCACGAAACACATATTCTGTCTGCGGTGCAGGTAATGCTTTGCCTGCCATTGAGTTCTGATAATGAATAAATAACTGGCTGATAAAACTTGAGTTACTCCAGCCATCATAAACCGCATGGTGGAAGCTCAGGCAGAATTCAAAGCTGTCTTCAGTGCGACGGTAAACAAACAACTTAAAAAGCGACCCATCCCAGTCAAACTCTACACTTCTTTCCTGAATCAGCCAGTCGGAAACAAACTGATCCTGTTCATTTTCAGACAAATGACGTATATCACCACAGACAAGTGGTAATTGTTCAAGTTTGTTTACACGCTGCAATGGACGATCGCCATCCATGTAGTAAGCGGTACGCAATACAGGATGCTGTTCGAACATCAGACGCACTGCCCGTTCGAAGGTATTCTGATCCCAGGGCATCTTGATGTGATAACTGAAGATGTCATGGTACACCTCGCCGCTGTTTTGCAATTGCGTGTGAAATACCATGCCCAGCTGCAATTCAGACATCGGGTAAACATCATCATAAAGCGCTAATTGGGCTTCTCCAATTTCTTCACGCTCAGCATCGTTAAGCAATGAGAACGGTGCAACTTTAAGCACAGGCTTGTCATCTGTTGCATTGTCGACCATGTACTGAGCCAATGCTTTAGCCGTTTGGTGTACAAAAATGTCTTTAACAGTCAAGTTCGCATGATCACTGCTTTCAAATGCCTGATTGACTTTGGAAACCACCCGTATAGACATAATAGAGTCGCCACCAAGGGTAAAAAAGTTATCTCCTATGCCAACCTGGCTGATGCCAATAATTTGCTCGAAGGCTTCACATATTACCGCTTCTACCTCATAAGAAGGCGCGACGTATTCAATCTGTTCAACATCAAAATCTTGTGGTTTAGGCAAGGCTTTACGGTCAATTTTACCATTTACCGTCAACGGCATAACAGGTATCACTACAAACACCGACGGCACCATATGCTCCGGCAGTTTACCATCCAGATAGGTACGATAGGCGGCAATCAAGTCACGATATTCAATCTCGTCATCATTGCTCTCAGGGTTAACGTAAGCAACCAAACGTTTGATTTCTGTACCTTCATCCTGACACACCATAACAACGGCATCTTTAACACCAGCACAGGTCACCAACTGGTGCTCAATCTCGCCCAGTTCAATACGGAATCCTCTCAGTTTCACCTGATGGTCAACTCGGTCAATATATTCCAACAGCCCCTCTGGCAACCAGCGCACTAAGTCGCCTGTTTTATACATACGCCCAGTTGGGTCAGCAGAATATGGGTCAGCTACAAACTTGTCTTCTGTCATGCCCGGTTGATTCAGGTAACCTCGAGCTACAGCGGCACCACCTATATACAATTGGCCAACCGCACCGATCGGCATTTCTTTTAAGTCATCTGAAAGTACATACACTAAAGTGTCGCCAATGGCGCGACCGATAGACAACGACTGTCTGTGGTCAAAATCACGTGCTATAACATGGCAACAAGCAAAAGTTACACATTCTGTAGGACCATAACCGTTAACTACCCTGATATCAGGATTAGCGTCATACAAGTTTTTCACTGACTTACTGGAGACCACATCACCACCGGTAATAATGGTTTCAAGTGATGTATTGGCGCTTTGAGGGCTGTCTACCCAGAGGTCAAACAAACGTGCAGTCAACCATGCCAGATTGACTTTATTCTCAGCAATCGTTTGATTAACCAGATCAATATCCACTTTTTCGTGTGAATAACATACCGCAGTACCACCACTTAGCAATGGCACCCAAATTTCAAAAGTCGCAGCGTCAAATGATATAGGCGCAGCTACCAAAACTTTAAGGGGCTCATTTATACCCACATAATCACCGCTGCCATGAACCAGTCGGACCACGTTTTGGTGAGTGACCATAACGCCTTTTGGCTGTCCGGTTGAACCTGAGGTATAAATCACATAAGCTAGTTGCGACGATTTATGTGCGACTTCAACATTATCGGTTTTGTATCTGCCTAACAAACTAGTTCTGATGTTCTCGTCGAGCGGCAAAATTTTAAAATCATCAAAATCAAGCTCGCTCATCAAGTCGCTCTGGGTCAAAATAAGTTCAACCTTGGAGTCTTCAAGCATAAAATCAATACGATCTGCCGGAAGATTTGGATCTATCGGCACGTATGCCCCCCCGGCTTTGAGTATACCCAGTATACCCACCAGCATATCCAGTGAACGGTCCAGACATAGTCCAACCAAGGTGTCAGGTTTAACCTGTTGGTCCAGCAGATAATAGGCAACCTGATTAGCTTGCTCATTAAGCACTCCATATGTCAGCTCTTCATCTTCATAAACCGCTGCAATGGCATTTGGATTACTTAAAGCCTGGGCTTCAAACAAGTGATGAATACAGGCATTTTCATCAAAGCCTCTTTTAGTCTCGTTCCACTGGTTATATCGCTGATGTTCTGCGTTGGTCAGCATCGGCAAATCAGTAATTTTACCGTCTGTTCCTGCCAAAATACCATCAAGGATAACTTCCATATGGCCAAGCAAACGCATAATGGTTTCTTCGGAAAAATCTGCTCCCTTATAATCCACTGAAAATTCAAGTTCAGGCCCTACCGCGACACTGAAGGACAAACCATAGTTGGTCTGTTCGTCATCGGCAAAATCATCAAACGCCAGCCCGTTGTAACCAGTGCCGTCATCCACAAGCTCTTCGATTGGGAAGTGGTTAAATGCAAATAGGGAGTTAAACAGTGAGACATTTTTTTCTACGCCACTGAGGCGCTGAATGTCAAGCAACGGCAGATAGCTAAACGACTCTCTTTCTACCCCTTGTTTGTGCAACTGCTGCAACCATGTATTGATATCGGTTTCTGTATCAAAGTCCATGCGTACTGGCAAGGTGTTGATAAACAAACCAGCTATCTGCCCGACATCAGCCAACTTGGCAGGTCTTCCTGCGGTAGTCTCACCAAAGACCACAGTTTTCTCACCACTGTAACGGTGCAGCAAGTAACCCCAGGCACCCTGAATGATGGTGTTAAGGGTAGTTTTAGTGGATTTTGCCAGCTGCTGTAATGCTGCGGTTTTATCTTCAGGTAAATAAACTGCGGTATAACCTGAGCCAGTATCCTGTGACTCAACTTTTAACTGATCAATACCAATTTCAGTCGGTGATTCAAAATCACCTAGCATCTGCTGCCAGTAAACACGTGCTGCCGGTTTGTCCTGATCGTTCAACCACTGAACGTAGCCACGATATGGGACCAACGTCGGCAATTGCTCAGTGCGACCCGCCTTAATGGCTTCATAACACAGTATTACGTTTTTAAGCACAATCGCCTGAGACCACGCATCCATTACAGCATGGTGATAAGACAATAATAAACGTACAGTTTTGTCATCCAGCTGAAACATTGATAGTCTCATCAAAGGTAGCTGGGTAATATCAAAGCCCTGCTTTTTGTCAGCCCGTCGGTAGTTTTCAAAGGATTTTCGCTGTTGTGTTACATCCATATCACGCAGGTCTTTAACCGTGACATCTAATGAGCCGTTGGCAACCACCAATTGATGCATCTGCTCGCCGACAAACACAGTACGGAACACATCGTAATGATTCACAACCTGCTGCCAAGCCCGACTGAATGCGTCAATATCCAGATCACCGATAACGTTCAGGAATAGCTGGGTTATATAAGCTGATTTATCCATCAGGCTGTGGAACAACAAACCCTGCTGCATCGGTGTAGAGACATAAACATCTTCAAGGGTAGGGTGATCAACCTGCCATTGTTGCAACTCTTGTGCATTTATCTGTGCCAGTGGGAAATCACTTGGGGTATAACAACCCGCTTCATCGCTCTGGCAATGTTCGACAATCTGCTCAAGGCCTGACTTAATGCCCTCAACCAGATCCGTCATCATCTGATGATCGTATTGCTTTGAGTTATAACCGATAGCGATAGTCAATTGACCTTCAAGCACACTGCCGACAATGCTCAGCTGATGCTCACGCTGGCGTTTAACGCTGATGATATTACCGGCGCTCTCATCTGCAATACTAAAGATACTGTCGGTGCCCATGGCTTGGTCAACCTGACCAATATAGTTAAAAATAATCGGCGATTCGTTGCCGTGGCATTGATTGTTGATCCCTTCGTCACGGACAAGGAACTTAAGCAAACCAAATCCGATGCCTTTGTTGGGCACCTGACGGGTTTGCTCTTTAACAGCCATAATTCTTTGTGCAATATCAACACCTTTCTCACTGTGCAATGTCAATGGATAAATGCTGGTAAACCAACCCAGGGTATCACTATGATCAATAATTTCATTAAGCGCTTCACGGCCATGCCCTTCCATATCAACCCGAGCGGCAGATTCACCACTCCAGTCATTAATGCCTGACAGCAATGCCGTCAGCAGTAAGTCGTTGATCTCGGTACGATATGGTTTATTGCTGTCAGTCAACAGCGATGTGGTTTTCTCAGCATCAAGGGTGAATGAAACTTGCCCGGTTGTTGCAACAGTATTGTCTACCACTTCACCATGACCTACAGGCAATGGTGCTACTGCAATTGACAGTTGCTCCAACCAGTAATCACGCTCTTGCTGCACCGCATCGGTGGCAGCATGTTCAAGCAGAAATTTGCCCCATTGTTGTAAGGACGATGTTTTCGCAGTCAGTTTAACGGGTTTTCCGCTAGTAAGTTGTTCATAACCAAGCTTTAAATCAGTCAGTAATATACGCCATGAAATACCGTCGACCACCAAATGATGCAATACCAGCAACAGGCGTTGCTCACCCTGCATTGAGGTGAACAATACCGCTTTAAACAGAGGCCCGTCTGTGATGGACAAACTTGCCTGAATCGCTTCACCACGAGTTTCAAGCGCTTGGGTTTGTTGTTCGGCACTTAGGCCGTCAAGATCTTCAACAACCACTGAGGCTGCAACCATGGCGTTGTCAAATATCTGGTAATTGGCTTGCCATTGGTCCTGTTCTTGAGTAAAGCGCAATCTCAACGCATCATGACGCTGATACAAAGCCGTAACCAATTGCTTTAACAGCGCCTTATTAAATTTTTTCGGAGCTTTAAGCAACAAAGCATGATTATAGTGCGAACGGTCAACCGCATCGCCACTTTCAAGATACCAAAGTTGTACAGGTAATAGTGCCTGTCCTGCTTCGCTTGGTGTTTGCGGTGCTACAATGGAAATATTGCTGCCTACCACCTGCAATGCCAATTCGCGAATGGTTTGGTGTTCAAACAATTGGCGTGTCGCCAAACCAAGACTATTGCGATTACACGAAGCTATCATTCTTATGGACAGAATTGAGTCACCACCAATAGAAAAGAAGTTGTCAGTTACACCAACCTGCTCAATACCCAACTCGGTTTGCCATATTTCACACAACTGACGTTCAATGTCAGTTACTGGTGCTACATAAGTCGATTCGCTCAATATTTGGCTGTCAGGCTCCGGCAACGCATTACGGTTGATTTTTCCATTTGGCGTCAATGGCAACCCATCGAGCTGGACAAAAGATGCCGGGATCATATATTCCGGTAAAGAGGTTTTAATGTGCTCGCGCAGCAAATCTTCATCGATATTAACACCTGACTCAGTAACCACATAGGCTAACAAACGTTTGGGTTCACCCCATGCAATTACAACAGCTTCTGTGACTTTTTTATAACTCAGCAATGCAGATTCTATCTCGCCAAGTTCTATTCGGAAACCGCGTACTTTAACCTGTTCATCGATACGACCAAAGTATTGCAGGCCACCGTCAGGCAACCAGCGTACCAGATCACCGGTTTTGTATATCCGACCTATTACATCGTCATGTGCAGTGAACGGGTTATTGATAAACTTGTCAGCAGTCAGCTCTTCGCGCTGGTAATAACCACGCGTTACGCCGTCACCGCCGATAAACAATTCTCCCACAGTACCTCTTGGCACTAATTGCTGATATTGATCCACTACATAGAATTGAGTGTTAGCAATGGGTGCGCCAAGATCAACACTTGTCAGCGTAACATCTGAAATGGCCGACCACACCGTAGTTTCAGTAGGGCCGTACATATTAAACACCTGACCTTGCATATGGCTTAGTACTTGTGAGGCAAGCTCTGGGGATAATGCTTCACCACCAATACACAAGTGTTTAAGTTGACCAAGTGCCGATTGACCATCAGTTTCCATTACCATTTCATGGGCAAATGTAGGTGTACACTGCATATGGGTGATCTGATGTTCAGTCATCAGTTGCGCAGGTGACCAGTGGTTCTCAAGACGCCTGGCCAGCAATTGCTGTTGTCCTGCCAACTGCCTGACATTTTGCTGCAATTGATGTAACTGCGGCAAATGATCTATGCTCAGTTGATGATCAACGCCAAAGTCAATCAAACAGGCAAGCTCTGTCACACCAATTTCCTGTAGCTCTTGAATCTGGCTCATACAGCTCTGAGGCGTGCCCATCAGGCCGCTGGTTTGGAAATGACGTTCAAAACCCATGTCCAACAGGGCATCTACGTCGTTGTACAGGTCAAGACCCGCTTGCTCTGCCAGAGGTCTAAGCAGATTAATAGACTGACGCAGGTAGTTTTTGAAAGGTTTTTCAACAATCGCTTTAACCTCGTCAATGTTCTCGCCGACAAAGGTATGGAGCATCACGGCAACCTTGAAGTCCTCGACGCGGTAACCGGCTTCTACTAAGGCGTCCTGATAAACCTTGATGTTTTTTCCAAGGGTTTCTTTGCCCTGGCTCAACAAATGGGTCAACAAGTGCGCACCAGTCAATCCTGCATTTCGGAAAGTCTCGGGATTGCCACCGGCAGTGATCCAGGTCGGCAATGTTTTTTGCACCGGTTGTGGGTGCAGATAAATCTCTACTTCTTTTCCTATACCATTGGTGCGCAGCATTGGCGCACCTTTCCAGAACTCTTTGAGCACTTCGGTATTGGTTTGTAACTTCTGATGACGGGTATGATAATCATCAGGGGCTAAAACAAAATCATTTGGATGCCAACCGGAAGCCAGGGATAATTCAACGCGACCATTGGAGATGTTATCTACCATCGACCATTCTTCGGCGACACGTATTGGGTCGTGCAGTGGCAATACCACACTACCCGAACGAATAGCAATATTATTAGTAATAGCAGCAACCGCAGCAGCAGCTACAGATGGGTTCGGGAACGGATCACCAAAGCTTGCAAAGTGACGTTCAGGGACCCAAATCGCTGCCATGTCGTGAGTATCAGCAAATTTGGCCCCTTCAAACAACAAATGGTATTTATTAACCGACTGATTACTTTCTTCAGCGGCAAAATAGAACAAACTGAAGTCAAGTGCCTTGGTGTTTTCAACCGGCACCGGACGGTCTGGTTGAACCACCACTTTGTGGCCGTTACCAAGGGTCCAGAACAATTCCAGCACCGAGATATCAAAACTGATACTGGTCACAGCAAGCCAGTGGTCCTGACCTTGTGATGTTCCAAACTGCTTATCCAAACCGGTAAACAAATTAAGCACGTTATGATGTTCAATCATAACTCCTTTGGGTTTACCTGAAGAACCAGAGGTGTAAATCATGTACGCCAAATCAGATGAAGTCAGACCAATGTCGTCTTTATCCATATTGGTTATTGCTTCATTAGTCCATTCACTGCGGTCATCGATGTAAACTTTCTGCATAGTTTCAGCAAAAGATGACTGGGTAAAGCTGTTACGTTGGGTCAGCAACAACTGTGCGTTGGAATCGCTGAGCATATGGTTAAGGCGATCAACTGGATAACTAGGATCAAGTGGCACATATGCTCCACCCGCTTTAAGGATTGCCAACAGACCAATCACCATATCCAGTGAACGCTCAATACACAGCCCGACCAAATGACCAGATTTAACCCCTAACACCTTGAGATAGTGAGCCAACTGGTTGGCTTGAAGGTTAAGTTGCTCATAGCTTAAGCTGTTGTTTTCATACACCACGGCTATAGCCTGTGGATTCAGTACAACCTGCGCTTCAAACACTTCGTGAATACATAACTCTTTAGGGTATTCAACTGCGGTATCATTCAACTCATCAATCAGCGTATTGCGCTCTTGCTCGCTAAGTACTGGCAACGACTGAATGTTAGTGTCTGGGTTAGCTACAATACCCTGCAACAGAATTTCCATACTGTTACCGAAGCGTTCAAGGGTTTGCTCATTAAACACAGCCGTATTGCAAGACCAATCAAAGATCAGATTGTCGCCATCAAAGTTAACATGCAGACCCAGTTCAAAATCAGGACTAAGCTGCTTGTCATCGTTTTCGTAAGCACGGGTTGTCACGCCAGACATGTCCAGCTCGCCATGTTCAAAGTTTTGTACCGCAAACACAATCTGGTTAAGCGGACCATAACTCATACTACGCTCAGGTTTTAGCTCTTCTACCAACATTTCAAACGGAATGTACTGATAGGTGTAGGCATCAAGTAAACGGGTTTTGTTTTCCGCCAGCAATTCAGTGAAGGAAGGATTACCTTCAAGATCGCTGCGCAGCACCAAAGTATTAACAAAGAATCCAATCATCTGCTCAAGATCCTGATGTTCACGTCCGGCAGTCGGCGTACCAATCACGATATCTGTTTCATTGGAATAACGCCCGATCAACACTGAAAATGCACTTTGCAGCAACATGAACAGCGTAACGTCTTTGCTCTGGCACAAAGCCTGAATCGAACGACCCAGCTCAGGATTCAATGGACGCTTTTGAGTGATACCAACAAAAGATTGCTGTTTGGGCCGTGGATAATCCAGCGGCAAACTGTGCACCGGTGGCATACCTGCCAAATGTTGTGACCAGTACCCCAGACCTTTGACCAGTTCATCACCTACTAACCGCTTTCGCTGCCAGTTAGCGTAATCAACATATTGCAGCTCAAGTGCTGGCAATGGGTTTGCTTTGCCGTTAACAAAAGCACTATACAAACGGTTAAGTTCGTCAGTAAAAACCCCCATTGACCAACCATCAAACGCGATGTGATGCAGCATCAGCAACAATACATGTTCGATATCACCTTCAGCGTTGTTAACGGTTACGATGCTCGCTCGCAACATTAAATCGGCGCTCAAATCGAACACTCGTGCCGTTTCGGCCTGTACTCTTTGTTCAAGCTCTTGTTGCTGCTGTTCAAATGGTAAGTAAGTCAAAGACGTCTGTTCAAGTTTAAACTCGGAATTACTTTGAATGGTTTGACAAGGCTGTCCGTCAATCTCTACGTAAATAGTTCGCAGAATTTCATGACGTTCCATAATGGTTCCAAGCGCATGCTCAAGGATGGAAATATCAAGTTCGGCGCAGAATACCAGCGGGCTTGGCATATTATAATGACTGCTACCCTCTAACTGGTCGATAAACCACAAGCGCTGCTGGGCAAAAGATAACGGCAATACACTGTCGCGAGCTACGTTGCTAATGCTGACATGTTCAACCGTTGCAGCACTATCGATCACTACAGAAAGTGCAATAACTGTACTATGTTCAAACACATCACGCAGCGCCACGGTAACAGAGAACACTTCATTGATGGCTGTGGTCAAACTCATTGCTAGCAATGAGTTACCACCAAAATCGAAAAACGGCACGTCGGCTGAAATGGTCTCTACCGGCAACAATTCAGACCAGATTTGACACAAACGCTGTTCGGTTTCGGTTGTTGGTGCGACATATTGTACCTGCATCATCTGATTTAAATCAGGCTTAGGCAAACGTTTTCGATCTACTTTACCATTGGTGGTCAGCGGCATTTTGTCTATGCTCATAAAGATCGACGGTACCATGTGCTCTGGCAATCTGAGCTGTAGTTGCGTACGCAATTGCGCCGTTTTTATATCTTCATTGCCTGTCTCAGACAGGACATAACCCACCAGATAACTATCCTGATGATAAGTAACTACCGCATCTTTAACATCGGTGCAACTGCGTAGGTGTTGTTCGATTTCGCCAAGCTCAATCCTGAAACCACGCAGTTTGATCTGATGATCAACACGGCCAACATATTCAACCACACCCTGTGGTAACCAGCGAACCAAATCACCAGTTTTGTAAAGTCGCGAAGCCGCATCATCACTAAAGGGGTTGGCAATGAATTTTTCTTCTGTCAATGCCGCCTGATTCAAATAACCACGGGATACTCCATCACCACCGATGTACAGTTCACCAACAGCACCTATCGGCACAGGCTGACCCTGATCAGAGAAAACATAAACCAAAGTATCGGCAATGGCTCGCCCGATAGGAAGTGATTGGACTGATTCGATATCACGGTCGACAACATGACAACAAGCAAAGGTGACACATTCTGTCGGGCCATAACCGTTAACTACCCTGATGTTCGGATTCATATCATACAAGCATGCTACTGACTTGGCAGATACCACATCACCACCGGTCACTATCGTGCGCAATGGTGTATGTGCGGTATCTTTTGCGTCAACCCACACGTCAAACAGCCCTGCCGTCAACCACGCCAGATTGATCTTATTTTCGACTATGGTGCGGTTGATTTGGTTAACATCAATTTTGTCTTGCGGGTAACAACACACAGTGCCGCCATTTAACAGCGGCACCCAAATTTCAAAGGTTGCCGCGTCAAAAGAGATTGGTGCGGCGTGCAACACTCTAAGCGGCTCATCGATACCTATGTACTGAGCTGCTCCACAAGTTAAGCGAACCACATTTTTGTGGCTGGCCATAACACCTTTTGGCTGTCCTGTTGAACCAGAGGTATAGATCACATACGCTAGATGATCCGAATGTTGCTCCACACTATCAAGGTTGTTTGTGCTGTATTTGGTCAATATGCGTGAACGGATGCTTTCATCCAGCGGCAATACTTTCAAGTCATCAAAATCAAGCTCTGACATCAATTCGCTACTAGTCAATACCAATTCAATACCGGCATCTTCGATCATAAAGTCGATGCGGTCTTCCGGCAGGTTCGGGTCAATCGGCAAATAGGCACCACCGGCTTTAACAATGCCCAGCATACCAATAAACATATCCAGAGAGCGATCAACACACAGCGCGACCAAAGAATCCGCTTTAACCTGATTTTCAACCAGAAATCCGGCGACCTGATTAGCCTGCTCATTCAGTTCTTGATAAGTCAGTGACTTATCTTCAAAAATCGCTGCTACATTATTGGGGGTCGCTGCTACCTGCGCTTCAAACATCTGACCGATACAGGCTTTGCTGTCAAAATCGGTGGCGGTGTTATTCCAGTCAATCAGGATTGACTGTTGCTGCGCAGTATCAAGTAGCGGCAATGCCTGAATGCTGGTGTCTGGGGCGGCAACAATGCCTCTAAGCAATACTTGCATGGTTTGGGAAAAACGTTCAAGGGTCTCAACTTCAAATACTGCGGTATTGCATGACCAGTAAAGTTCCAGTTCACCGTCTTTTTCAGTAACGTGCAGACCCAGTTCATAGTCTGGACTCAATTGAATGTCATCGCTTTCAAACGGTTCAAGACTTAGATCGCCAAACTCAAGATTACCGTGATCAAAGTTCTGCACAGCAAACACCACTTGATATAAGGCGTGATGAGCCAAACTGCGCTGGGGCCTAAGTTCGTCTACTAATACCTCAAACGGCATATGCTGATGGTCAAAGGCTTTAAGCAACTGTGTTTTTTGTACGGCCAGCAAATCACTAAAGCTTGGATTACCCTCAAGATTACAGCGAAGTACCAGTGTGTTGACAAAGAAACCAACCATCGAAGCCACTTCAGCCTGAGTTCTGCCCGCAACCGGGCTACCAATCACAATATCGGTTTCATTTGAGTAACGAGCCAACATGACTGAGAAAGTCGTTTGCAAAAACATAAACAGGGTTGAGTTGTGGTCTTGACATAAAGATTTGATTTGTGCGGTCAAATCACTATCGATAACAGTGGCATGGCCGACTCCGACAAAGGTTTGTTTTGCCGGACGCGGTTTGTCCAGTGGCAAGCTATGTACCGTTGGGATATCGGCTAGATACTGAGCCCAGAAGTCGAGCTGTCCCTGAAGTTCTTCGCCCTGCAACCAGTTACGCTGCCAATGAGAAAAATCGGCATACTGAATTGGCATCGGTGCTAATTCGGGAAGTTGACCTGTGATATATCCTTGATACAAAGCGCCCAATTCGCGAGTGAATGCACCGAGGGAAACACCATCAAAAGCAATGTGATGAATGGTTAACAGAAGGAATCTTTCAGACGTTTCAAGCTCGATGATCTGCGCACGTAACATCAAATCACAGCTCAAATCAAACGACTGACTTGCCTGATCCATAGCGTATTGTTTAACTTGCTTATATTGGTCAGCCGAGTTCAGCGTTACTTGCTCAAGCACAAACCTGGGCATAGGTTGAATTACCTGACAAGTTTGGCCGTCACGCTCAACATAACAGGTGCGCAACACTTCATGACGTTCAATAAGGCTGGATAATGCTTGTTCAAAAGCACCGTAATTAAAATCACCTTTAAGGCGCAACTTGTTTTGCACATTGTAATGGCTACTGCCTTCAAGTTGATCAACCAGCCACAATCGTTGCTGGGCAAAAGACAACGGCAAAACACTATCGCGCGAGACCTTGCTGATGTTGACATGTTTAACCGTTACCACACTGTCAATCAATGCACCGAGTGCATGAATGGTGTTGTGTTCAAACACATCACGCAACGCCACAATCACAGAGAACGTTTCATTAATGGCGGCGGTCAGGGTCATGACAAGCAGCGAGTTTCCCCCCAAAACAAAAAACGGCAGGTCGGCTGAAATGGTTTCTACTGACAACAAATCTGACCAAATTTGACACAGTTGCACTTCGGTAGCGGTAGATGGTGCGACATATTGTGTCTGTGTCATCTGGTTCAAATCAGGCTCAGGCAGCCTTTTACGATCCACTTTACCATTGCTAGTCAACGGCATTTTGTCCATGTTCATAAAGACCGACGGTACCATGTACTCAGGCAGCCTAGCCTGTAGTTGCGCACGCAATTGTGATGCTTGTACACCTTCGTTGCTTGCCTCAGTCAATACATAACCCACCAGATAACTGTCTTGATGGGAATTACCCTGATGGTAAGTGACTACCGCATCTTTGACATCAGTGCAGCTACTTAAGTGTTGTTCGATTTCACCCAGCTCAATTCTGAAACCACGTAGTTTTATTTGGCTATCTATACGGCCGATATATTCAATCACGCCTTGTGGCAGCCAACGAACCAAATCGCCGGTTTTGTACAGTCGCGCAGCCGCATCGTCATTGAATGGGTTAGCAATGAACTTCTCCCGAGTCAAAGCAGCCTGATTCAAGTAACCACGGGACACGGCATCACCACCGATATGCAGCTCACCAACGGCTCCTACTGGCACAGGCTGGCCCTGCTCCGACAATACATATACCAAAGTGTCGGCAATGGGGCGACCGATAGGCAATGACTGCGCAGGGTCAATATCCCGGTTGATAACATGACAACAGGCAAAAGTGACACATTCTGTCGGCCCGTAACCATTCACAACCCGAATATTCGGATTCATATCATACAAACGGGTAACTGACTTGGCAGATACCACATCACCACCGGTCACTATGGTAAGCAGCTGTGTTTGGGCGGTATCTTTACCGTCAACCCACACGTCAAACAGTCCGGCGGTCAACCATGCCAGATTGATCCCGTTTTGTTCGATGGTGCAGTTAATTTGGTCAACATCAATTTGCTCATGTGGGTAACAGCAAACAGTGCCACCACTGAGCAGCGGTAGCCAAATTTCAAAGGTGGCAGCGTCAAAAGAGATTGGCGCTGCCTGCAACACTTTAAGCGGCTGGTCAATACCTATGTATTGATCAGCGCCACTGGTTAAACGAACCACGTTTTTGTGGCTGGCCATTACACCTTTTGGCTGTCCTGTTGAACCGGAGGTATATATCACGTAGGCCAATTGTTCAGAACTTTGACCGCTGATATCAAGGTTTTTGGTACTGTACCCGGTCAATGCGCCTGCCCGGAGCCTTTCATCCAGTGACAATACTTTGAAGTTGTCAAAATCATGCTTTGACATCACTTTGCTGCTGGTCAGTATCAGTTCAACACTGCCATCAGCGATCATAAAGTCGATGCGCTCTTTGGTCAAGTTAGGGTCAATCGGCAAATAAGCACCACCGGCTTTGACAATGCCCACCATGCCAATGAACATATCCAGTGAGCGATCAATACACAGTGCTACCAAGGTATCCGCCTTGACCTGATTTTCTACCAGAAATCTTGCGACTTGATTGGCCTGCTCATTCAGTGCTTGATAAGTCAATGACTCACCTTCAAAAACCGCGGCAATATTGTTGGGATTCGCAGCCACCTGCGCTTCAAATAGCTGGCCGATACAGGCATTGCTGTCAAAATCGCTGGCGGTGTTATTCCATTCGGTCAGGATTGACTGTTGCTGCGCTGTATCGAGTAACGGCAATGACTGAATATTCTGCTCCGGCATATCAACGATGGCACTCAGCATGATCTCAAAGCTTTCTGCCAGTCGTTTGGCTGTCTGTTCAGTAAACACACTAGTATTGAAATCCCATACCAAACTCAAGCCGTCGTCCATATCGGTGACATGCAGACCCAGCTCATAGTCAGGGCTGTGCTGTTTGGTTTGGGTTTCAAACGGTTTAAGGGTCAAACCCGCAAAATCAAACACCGCCGGCTGATAATTTTCGACGGTAAAGATCACTTGATACAGTGAGTTATGATCGGATCTGCGATGTGAAATTAATTCATCCACCAACAGGTCAAACGGCAGATGCTGATGGGTAAAGGCATCCAGCACCATTTGTTTGTTGTCACCGAGCAAGTCGGTAAAACGGGGATCACCCTCCAGTTTCGAGCGCAATACTAGGGTATTGACGAAAAAGCCTATCAGTGGCTCGGCATCTTCATGGCTGCGACTGGCAATGGGTGTACCCATCACAATATCGGTCTCATTGGCATAACGACCCAGCAATACCGAGAATGCAGTTTGCAGCAACATAAACAAGGTCACGTTGTGGCTTTGGGCCAATGATTTGACCTGTTCTGTCAAGCGGTGGTTTAAGCGACAGCTGTATTCTGAGCCAACAAAAGTCTGCTTTGGTGGGCGTTTTTTATCAAGGGGCAAGCGGTGCACCAGCGGCAGCTCGGTAAGTTGCTCACGCCAGTAATCAAGCTGCTGAGACTGTACCTCCCCCTGGAACCAATTACGTTGCCAGCAAGCGAAATCGGCATATTGTACTGTTAACGGCGGCAACGGATTGGCTTTATTGTTAACAAATGCCGTATACAACTCGCTTAACTCGCGAGTGAATATGCTTAAACTTACACCGTCAAAGGCGATATGCGGTACAGTTAGGATCAATACGTGATCGTCCTGCCCCTGCACCACAACATTGGCACGCAACATCAGTTCACAGGTCAAATCAAACGGTTTTAGCACCTGCTCACGAGCAAGTTTTTCAATCTCTGTTACTTTTTCATTGACGGGCAAGTCAACCACACTAGCCTGTTCAAGAATAATGCTGACTGCACTTTGGATTAATTGATAAGCCTGACCACCACGATCGGTAAAGGTAGTTCTAAGTACTTCATGACGTTCAACCAAAGCGCTTAATGCACGCTCAAAACAAGTGTGGTCAAACTGTCCGCTTAACTGAAAAATGCTTTGCAAATTGTAATGACTGCCACCTTCAAGCTGGTCGATAAACCAAAAGCGTTGCTGGGTAAATGATGCAGGAAGCTCTTGCTCTCTGGAGACCACCGGTAATTTAACCACAACCGTTGCATGGCTGTTTTCAATCACTTTAGCCAGTTCTCCAACGGTATTGTTATCAAACACCTGTCGCAAGCTCAAACTCACTGAGAACGCGCTGTTAACAGCACTGGTTAAATGAGTCACCAAAAGTGAATGACCACCCAATTCGAAGAACGATGCATTGGTACTGACTTTTTCAAGCTTTAACAATCGCGCCCATACAGCACATAATTTTTGCTCGGTGTCAGTCACCGGAGCGACAAATTCAGTCTGCATCCATTGACTCATGTCCGGCGCTGGTAAGGCTTTGCGATCGACTTTACCTGTTTGGCTTAACGGTAGTTTATCAAGAGCAATAAAAGTGGCTGGTTGCATATATTCAGGCAAACGGCCTTTAAGCCACTGGCACACTTCATTGATAAATTCAGCATTGGCAGTTACAGATGCACTGGGCACCAGATAGGCAATCAGTTGTTTGTCTGAGCCTGAACCGCTGACCAAAATGAACGACTCGTCAACGCCTTCGTTTAAATTCAAGGTTCGGACAATTTCACCCGGCTCGATTCTGAAACCGCGAATTTTCACCTGATCGTCTACACGACCAACAAAGACCAATTCGCCGTCTTCACGTAAACGCACCAAATCACCGGTACGATATAACTTCTGGCCCGGGTATTGCGCGTGCTCGATAAAAGTATCAGCGTTCAGTTTTGACTGGTTAAGATAACCCATGGCGATACCGTCACCACCCAATACCAACTCTCCGACAATGCCGATAGGCAAGAGGTTTTGCAACGGATCCATGACCATAGCAAAGCCGCCATCTATGGCTTGACCTATAGGGTAATCGGTGTTTTGTGACAGTTCTTTAATGTTGTAACTAGTACTGAAAGTGGTGTTTTCAGTAGGGCCGTAAACGTGTAATAGGTTAGTCGGCTTACCTGCTGTGAATATACGCGAGACAGCATCGTTGTCGACTAACTCACCACCAAACAGTACGTTTTTAAGCGTGCTGAAACCAGCGGGGTTGATCAACGACATTTGATTGAAAAGCGCGGTGGTCAAGAACAGGGTTGTGATCTTTTTATCTACCAGTGTTTCACTCAACAACTTAGCGTCAAGCAACACTTCTTTGCTAACAAATTGCAGTTGGGCACCGTTTAACAATGCCCCCCAAATTTCAAAGGTCGCGGCATCAAAAGAACAGTTAGACGCCTGTGCAATTACGTCTTTTTCGTTCAATTCTACATAGCGGGTATTTTTAACCAAACGCACTACGTTCAACTGATTGACAACAACCCCTTTAGGCTTACCGGTGGAGCCTGATGTATAGATGACATAAGCTAACTGTTTTGCAGGGTCGGTTGGTATTATTGTTAGATTATCTACACCCAATTGCTCTAAAGTCCCGGCCTGAAATAATACATCTACCGCAATTGGTGCAATTGAATGAGATGAAAACACAGACATACATTCGCTGTGGGTCAACACCACTTTAAGATCTGCGTCTTTAAGCATGTAGTCGACACGCTCGCCTGGATAATCCGGATCGATTGGCACATAAGCAGCACCCGCTTTTAAAATGGCCAGCATGGCGACAATCATGTCTGCGCCCCGATGCATACAAAGACCAACAAAACTGCCCTGGATTACGCCCTGCTCTATCAGATAATTGGCCAGTTGATTGGCCTGTTGGTTAAGCGTTGCATAGTTGATGTTTTCATCATCTGACAACATGGCAACATTGTCAGCATGTTGCTCTACCTGTTGTTCAAATAGCTCGACGATGGTACTCGCTTTTGGATATTCACCATGGATTTGCATCAATTGCTGCTGTTGCGCTTTATCGCTGCTCGATACCAGAGATAGCTGTTTAACATCAGTAATATCATTAGCAAAGCCGACAAGAATTTCCTGCATCGCAGACAAAATGCGGGTGATGGTAACATCTGTAAATTGCTCCGCGTTATACTTGAGCAACAATTCCAATCGCTCGCCCGGCATAACCTGTAAGGTCAAAGCGAAGTTGCTTTGCTCGTCATTTTTAAGTGAATCAAGGTCAAAAACAGATTGCGGATTTTTAATAGCTTCGTCTATCGGGTAGTTTTCAAAAACCACCAATGAATCAAACAAAGCAACATCATGGCCTAACGGGCTTGTCGCCTGAATCGCAGGCAAAGACAAATAACCATGCTCTTTACGGGTAATACTGGACTGATACAGATCCTGTAACCATGATTCAAGTGGTTGATCTTGTGAAAAATCAACGCACACAGGTAATGTATTAAGAAACAAACCAACCATTTGCTCAACACCGTTCAATTCTTCAGGTCGACCAGCAACGGTTTCACCGAACACCACCTGCTCTTCACCGCTGTAACGATGCAGCAAGTAAGCCCATGCGCCCTGAATAACGGTATTTAAGGTTGAATTACTGCGTCGCGCCAGTTGTTGCAGTTGTTCTGTCTGAGATGCTTCCAGCAACAAGCGCATCACTGGGGCGGCAGTAGTATTTTCGCCAACCACTGGCTTTTCAACACCCAGACGGGTTGTGACCTCAACGTCTTTTAATGTTTCCTGCCAGTAATTTTCGGCAACACCACTATCTTTTTGTTGCAACCATTTAATGTAGTTCGCATAAGCAGGTACTGCTCTCGATTGAATCTGCTCACCCGTGTTTAAGCTGTGATAAGTCTGGAATATTTCGGCAAAAAGATTAGCCACTGACCAACCATCAAGCAAGGCGTGGTGACTAGTCCACAGAAAACGAAATTTATCATTCGATTGACGGATCAGGGCAAAGCGCATCAAAGGCCCAAACTCGATATCAAAACCTTTGAGCTTATCGGCCTGACAATACTCGTCAAATTTGCTTTCAAATGATCCTGAGCCAGTTGACCAGTCATCTTCAAACCATGGTAATACCGATGCTGACAACACCAGTTGGTCCATTTGTTTGCCAACAAAAACAGTGCGCAATACAGGATATTGCTGTTGCATTTTCTGCCAGGCGCTCTTAAAGGCATCTACGTTTAAATCTTGCCCCAAATCCATCGATAACTGGGTCAAATAAGAAGACTGTTCCAACGCACTGTGGAACAACATGCCTTGTTGCATCGGTGTTGAGGCATAAAGGTTTTCAAATTTCGGATATTGCTGCTGCCATTGATCCAGCTGTGACTGACTTACGGTAGCCAGCGGAAAATCACTCGGGGTAAAGCTGCTGACACTAGCATTTTGACAGTGATTGATGATGTCTTTTAACGCAGTTTCAAACGCATCAGCCAGTGTTTGCATGGTTTCACAGTCAAAGCTCAAACCGTTATAGTCCAGCTCAAAGGCCAAGTTAGCACTGGTTACCATGCCGTTGAAGCCAATCGCATACTCTCTTTGACGATTTTTACTGATGGCGTCTCCGGCAAACCCTTCAGCCATAGTGAACAAGGTATCACTGTCGGCGTGGTGGTCAAACTGACCCAGGTAGTTAAATACAATCGAAGAAGGCGCAGCTAACCTTGCGGCTTTTAAATCTTCGTCGGCTGCTAAATCGTGTAACAAACCAAAACCAATGCCATGGTTTGGCACATTGCGCAATTGCTCTTTGGCCGCTTTGATCACTTGTGTGATTGAATCAGGCTCGGTGACGTTTAACGTTACCGGATAAACACTGGTGAACCAGCCGATGGTTTGACTGAGATCCAACTTGTTACTTAACGCTTCGCGGCCATGGCCTTCCAAATCAACGCGAACTTTATCCTGACCTGTCCAGCGACTCATTGCGATGAACAAAGCCGATAACAATAGGTCATTAATTTCTGTGTGATAAGCCTGATGACAACCGGTTAACAACGCCTGTGTATGGCTTTGGTCAAGTTTGACGGTTATTTTTTGTGTAGTACTGTGACGGTTATCTTCAACCTGATGATCAACCAACAATGCCGGCACTTCAATATTAAGCTGAGCCAACCAATCTGCTCGCTCAGCTACAAGCTGTTCAGTTTGGGCATAATCGACTAAAAACTCTCCCCATTGCTGCAATGAATTAGTTTTGGCCGCTAGCTTAACAGCATTGCCCGCGACAAGTTGCTGATAACCCAGAGTCAAATCTTGTAACAAAACACGCCAGGAAACACCATCAACAATCATGTGATGCATTACCAGTAATACTCGACTGTCATTGCCATCGGCTTCTAAGTAAACGGCTTTAAACAACACGCCTTCACCCAATATAAAACTGCTTTGTGCCTGCTGGCCAATTTCGGCCAGACGGGTTTGATAATCTGAATGCGACAAACCACGTAAATCCTGATAGCTGATCGCATCGTCAATCATCATTGGCGTAACTGTGGTGTAGTTGGCCAACCATTGGTTGTCTTGTTTTGAAAAGACCAGTCGAAGTGCGTCATGACGCTGACACAAGGCATTCATCAAGGGATTTAGCTGCTCGGCAGTAAATTCTACTGGCACCTGTAACAATAGCGACTGATTGAAGTGATGCTGGTCTGTAGGGTCCACATTTAACCACTGCTGCATGATTGGCAGCAAAATTTGCTTGCCCAGGCTGTCGCCTTGAAAGACTATTTCAGTTTTTTTCGTAATTGCCTGCATCGCCAGTTCAGCAATCGTATTAAATTCAAATACCTGTCTGGCAGTAATTTGGACCCCCTGCGCACGGGCACTGGAAATCACCTGCAATGTCATGATGGAGTCACCGCCGATACTGAAGAAGTTATCGTTAATACCAACCTGCTGAAGACCCAGTACGTCTTGCCAGATTTGGCATAAGGTTTTTTCCATATTGGATTGTGGTGCAAGATAACGACCAAATTGGTCAGCTTTATCTGGCTGCGGTAATGCTTTGCGATCAACCTTACCGGCTGTTGTCAACGGCATGGCATCCAATACAACATAAACAGACGGGATCATATAACCTGGCAGCTTCTGCGCAAGTTGTTGTTGCAACTGTACCGTTAATTCTGCCGTATTCTGAGCAACGACATAGGCAACTAATTGTTTTGGTTCGTCGTGCAGTAAAACAAGGCATTCACTGACCTGTTCACAAGCCAAAATAGCAGCTTCAATTTCAGGGAGTTCGATACGGAACCCACGCAGCTTAATCTGGTAGTCAACACGGCCAACAAATTCAAGGTTGCCATCTGGCAACCAACGTACCATATCGCCAGTTTGGTAAAGCCTATCACCGGCGTCAGTAGTAATGAATTTCTCATCGGTCATATCGGCGAGATTATGATAACCTTCTGCCAGTCTTTGACCTCCGATATACAGCTCCCCAACGTGACCTATTGCCACTTCACCACGATTGTCATCTAGGACAAAAAGCTGTGAACCACTGGCAGGCCGTCCAATAGGCACTTGTTGGTTCTGACCTTTATAGTCTGCCGTATCAAATACACTGGCAACAACGGTTGCTTCTGTTGGACCATAGGTGTTTAGAAGTCGAACTTTGCGGTCAACAACCTGTTTCCATTTCTGCAACGCTTTGAAAGACATAGCTTCGCCACCGAGGATCACAAGTCGCAAATCGCTGTTGTTAAGCTTTTCAAGCTCGGCTTTGTCAGCACACAAACCATGCCAAAAGGCAGTGGGTAAAGTGATCACGCTCAAGCGGCTTTCGATAAGCTGGCCAACAAATTGTTCGCGCCCGGCCATGATCCCCTCACTGCTGACAACCAACGCTGCCCCCACGGCCAATGAAGCGCAAACTTCTTCGATAAAAATATCAAATGACAAAGAAGAAAACTGTAATACGCGATCATCTTTATTAACCTGATAATCATTTTTAATTACATCACAATAATTGGCCATGGCGCGGTGTGATACCACAACGCCCTTTGGCTGACCAGTAGATCCTGAGGTATAGATTATGTATGCGGGGTCAGAATCTACCGTTTTCAATTCTGTATTTGCGCTGGAGTATTGCTCAATATCTTCCATAATATTTTCAATACAAATAATTTTTCTCGGATCGAAAGCTAGGCTATCGACCAGCTTAGCTTCGCTTATCAACAATGCAGGTGCACTGTCTTTGAGCATAAAGCTCAAGCGTTGTTCCGGATAATCAGGGTCCAGTGGCACAAAACAACCACCCGCTTTAACTGTCGCCAGCAATGCCAGCACGCCATACCATGAACGGTTAATGCAAACGCCAACACGGTCACCTGCTGTTAAGCCCTGCTCTTTAATATAGGCGGCCAACTGATTGGCACTTTGATTCAATTCTCTGTAGCTAATTTGCCTGTCCTGAGCCACAATAGCAATGCTGTCAGGTCTGTAGGCAACCGCCTGTTCAAACTGATGATAAAATTGTTGGTTTTGACTGCTGTCAACTTGTTTGTCATTAACACTGTAGTCTAATAATTGCTTTTGCTCGGACTCTGGCAAAAGTTGAATTTGATGGATAGGTGTTTCGGCATTGCTGAGCAACGTATCAATTAAATGGTTGGTACGGGCTTTAATCAACGCAATGTCGGCACTGTCAAAATAGGCAAAGTTGTAATCAAATTGAATTTCAGCGGTATTATTAGTTTCAGATGCCCACACCGTTATGCTGATTGGGGTCGTATCATGGTTATTGCTCAAATAGGCCAACTGGGTCTGACGACCTTCGATCACCAAATCATTTTCAAGCTGGAGGTAGTTAAATGCAACATCGTAGACTGAATCAGACCCCGGTGGCAATTTCAAATCATTGTTCAAATGACCGATTGAGTAATGTTGATGACGATAGTTTTTCTTTTGCTGACTGAAGATTTCCCTGCTGATGTCGACAAATGAGCGTTGATCATCAACATCCAGCAGCAATGGGCTGACACTGGTGAATACCCCGATCATCTCCTTTTGGCTATGGCCTTTACGGTTATGTACCGGCACCCCGAAAACTAGTTTACGGCTTTTGTAAAATTGACTGAAATAAATAACAAAAATGTTCAAATAAACTTGATTAACACCAATGCCATACTGCTTGGCAAACCCGGCAACTGCTGCAATTTGGTAGGTAGTAAGATCAAGTACCTCACGTGCGCTGGGCACCTTTTTAGGATTTTTAATCTTGTAAATATGCTGAGCTTGCAACAAGCTATCAGGTAATTCTCGACAGTACTCCGCCCAATAACTTTTGTCTTTTTGAAACTTTTTGCTGTCCAAATAACGCAGGTCTTCATCGATAATCGTCTCCCACGGGATCTGTTCGGTAATAACTGTATCATCGTCGTTGTATAAACCACCGAGCTGTTTGATCCAGTTGGCAAATCCCCACCCATCCATACAGAGATGATGACCGAAACAAATATAACGATATTCGTCATCGGCAATTTTTAACACAAACGCTTTGAATAACTCTTTATTTTCTATTTCCAGTGGCGCTTCAAACAACTCGGTTAACCATTGTTCGGCACTTTCTAAGGGATTAGGCAGGGTTGAAAAATCATGTACCGATAAAGTTAGCGTACGCTCATTGCTAATGGTCTGACGGATGCCTTCATCGTCGGCAATAATACGGATGCCGAATGCGTCATGACGCATAACAAGTATCTGATGAGCTTTAGTTAGTTTATCTACATCAACCCTACCAAAGCGAACATAACCACCGATATTGTACAATGGGTTATCAGGATAATGCAGCTGGTCAAAATAAATATCTTGCTGCGTTTGCGACAAAGGGAAGTGTTTAGTTGTCATTGCTGAAGATTTCCTCATGGAATAAAATTTATTATTATTATTTCCGGACCATCAGAAAATTCTGAGGGTCCTTATTTGGCTATCGTTATGTATTAAGCCTTGCGGGCTGCATCTGTGCTAGATGGAACGTCAGATATTCTCTGTCCTCGTTCCATAATGATCATGTGGTCTGCAACATCAAAGAATCGGTCATCATGACTGACTACAACAACCGCTTTTCCCTTGCTTTTAAGCTCAGGCAATATCTCGTAATAGAAGATTTTTTTAAATTCAGGATCCTGATCGGCAGCCCATTCATCAAAGACGTAAATTTGCTTATCTTCAAGGAAAGAGACTAGCAAAGCCAACCGCTTTCTTTGCCCATCAGACAAACTAATGGTAGAAAAACAGCCATCTGAAAAACTCACAACATGATCAAGTTTCAGTGTCTTTAAATACTTTTCAACCTCTTCAGGAGCAGCATTTTTAGTGGTACCCAATAGGCGATCAAACAGATAAAAGTCAGTATAGATAGCTGTCACTTCATTTCGAAAGCTGCTTACCCAATCTCCGTCAACCAGCTGATTACCCATGAAAATTTCACCGGAATCAGCTAGGTAGTGTGAAGAAATCAATTTAGCTAACGTTGATTTACCCGACCCGTTGCCACCAACAACAAAAGTTATTTCACCTTTATTAATCTCAAAATCCAAGGGTCCAATGGAGAAGTTTTTGGTTTCGTTTCCTTCTTTTGCAGTGTACTGGTAGGTAATTGCATTGAAGCGCAATGTCTGCCAACTAGGCAACGGTTTTACTTCAGGGGAAATATTTTCAAGTGGCATTTCATCGAACAGTTTTTCAGCTTTGGTCAAAGACACGTTTGCCGTATTTAATTCAGGTATTGCCATCATGACAACGCTGATAGGACCAGTAATATACAAAAGTACCATTATAGAAGCGAATACTTCAGCTTGACTCACTGAATTAAAATTGAGGAATATAAACGCCATAAACCCGATGATAAAGAAACTCATCATGTCACCGTAATTAGTTGCACAGCGAACAAAGGTAACCACAACTTTATTTAACCCGCGGTATTCTTTTTCTACCTTTATCAATGTGTTTTCAAAGTAATCTTCACGTTTAGCATGACATAACTTGAGTTCTTTCACCCCATGGGTATTACCACGAATTCCCTCAAGCAACTCGTCAACTTTATCGCGAGTTCTAACTATAAATTTAATACCAAGTAAAATAGGGATCATAAAAGTTATGCTGCCGAATAGAATTGCGCCGCAAATAAACACGAAAATCTCTGTATTGACATACAATAGATAGCCCATCATACCAATGATGGTAACGATACTAATTAATAGCTCAGGCAGCATCATTGAACCCGCTACAATGGCTTTAACGTCAGAAGTAAACGAAGCCAACAAACGTGAAGAACCCACATTTTCAAGGTTGGATAAACGAGACTTAAAAATAACATTATAGTACTTCAGACGTAGTGCTGATGCAGTATCAATAGCAACATGTAACAAAGTTAATTGTGATAAAGTACGGGTGGCTAGTATTACCAAACAGGACACTAAAAACACCAGGCCAAATTTGGCATTACTCAATTCAAATCCCATAAAGTAGCTTGGTGTTTGCTGTGCTACCTCAAAACCTGTGTTATCCGTAAAACTGTTCAGTACAACAGGGATCAGGAATGCGTATCCAATTCCGGCCAAAGTACCTAACAGCAAAGAACAAAAGACCTTAAACGGTGCCGTGGCAATTAATATTCTAAAAATTTTCATTCTTATTTACCCCTAATCAGCCGTTTTGGGAACAACTAAATTCAACGTTTTCACTACTTCATTTTGTCCTGTAACCAGCAAGTGATAATCACCGTTGGCAAAAGTTTCTATAGAATCATCGTAATGGTCGCTTACTAAATTGCCTGACTGCCCAGTAGAGTTTTGATAGAAATAGTCTTGCTTATTGTCAGAAAACTGGATGATTTGTCTATAACTTGAACCGACCATTTGGTAATAGCCCTTGCCTTGTTTGAAACTAAATTCCGACATATTGATGCTATTTGGTGATCCTCCCTTAGCTATTTCACGCTCAAATATAATATCCAAACCTTTGATTGAACTAAATGGACGATGAACAAAAAGCACATGGTGCACCGCCCCCCATGTCCAATCTGATATATCATCACCAAGCAGACCTTCTAGCTCTTCATAAGTTTCTTGCATTGCCTCAATTTGAATGTTTTCGCAACTTTCTTTTTCATTAGAACTTAAGCGGTCACACCAATTAACAGTTTCACTGTTTAGCAAATCGTTGATTTGCGTGATACTCATGTCATTAATAAAAGCCTGCTGAATTGATTTTAGGTTCTGCCTCCCCCAGTAATCTTCAAACTCATCGTTCAATAAAAGAGGTCGCAAATGACGCATCAAGGTAAAAAACACCGTAGTGCCAATACTTTCAGGCCCAGTACTACCATCCCAGTCACGCAAGATATTAAGCATTTGATTAACATGTTCATCTGAGGTTTTAAGGTTTATTAAGGTAGGTAATATAACCAGAACTTCTTCGTCAAACATATCCATTTGCATTGACTGTTGATCGGCAAGAGAAATCTTTTCTGATTTATCCAACTTAGCTTTAATCAAATTTTCAATTCTATTTGCCCGATGAGGACCAGCCCAATCACGGGATATAAAATGATCACCTCCATTAGACACAACTTTATTGTTTGCTGAGATGAGGTACCCTTGCGGTGGGTTAAAACTTTGTGGCATCTGATCGATTGGAATATAGCCTTGCCACGCATATTCCAGATCCCAACCTGGTACAGGAATACTACCCTGTCCTTTACCCCTAATTGGCACTCTTCCAGCGCCTAATTGACCAATATTTTGTTGAGCATCAACATAAAACATATTTACTACGGGCGTAATAAGCAAGTTCATAGCCTTATTGAAAGACACCCAATCATGCGCATAATTAAGTGCAAAAAAGGCTTCATATGAAGTGTCTTTTTCTTCGTTACCAGCCCAGCGCAATGATACTGGCTGTTTAAAAACATCAACCACATCAGAAATTATAGGGCCATATTCAGTTGACCTTACTTTAATTTTTAAAGGCTTCAGTGGTTCACGTAATATGGAAGGAAAATCAGCTTTAACGTTAATCGTTTCGATAGAAGTCTCAAAATCAATCCAGCTATCACCACGTCGATATTGATTATTATTTGCAAGGTTAATTTCTTCATAATACAAGTCCATGGTATCAGCCATCATGTTTGTACTACTCCAACCTATATTTGCATTTTTACCTTGCATGATTATAGGAAGACCTACCAAGCTTGCGCCAGTTACATCAAGTTTTTCGCCTTTTAGTGAAACCGTATACCAATACGATGGCAACTGTATAGCCAAATGAGGATCACTCGCTAAAGTAGCAAGGTCATTCTTGGTATGCTTACCTGAAAGTACCCATGCGTTGCTGCCAACATTCTTTCCACCAATGCCCCACTCATTTTGAAGCTGGGAGTTCAACGTATTTAATGCAGTCAGGCTATCTGTAGCTAATTTTGATGCATTAACTGTGGACTTAGTTTCTTGAACCTCCTCGTTAGTCATTAATAACTGTGCTTTTTCAGCACTAAGTAATTTGGAAATAACAAGGCGTTGAATATCTTTTTGAAAGTTACCAGCCAGTCCTAAACCGAACATTTTATACCAGGCTAGTGAATGAGATGGATGCCAGCGTTGAGGTTGAATACCCATTATAGAAAACTCAACAGGCAAGCTTTGAGCACTGTCTAACCAACTGTTGATCCCCGCAGAATATGCCTCCAAAGAATTTTGAGCCGGCCTTCCTAGTGAGTCCCAAGCCTCATTTGTATTTTTAGAAATACCCACGGTACGCATATAAATATCAAGATTAACCGCATCTTTACCAAAAATTTCACTAAGCGTTCCTGTAGCCATTCGACGCTGTAATTCCAATTGCCATAATCTGTCCTGAGCATGAATAACACCCATCGCAAAGAATGCATCATTATCATATTGAGCAATAATGTGTTTAACACCTTGAGCATCTGTCTCAATTTGAACAGGAGCCTGTATACCAGCAACTGATATATTTCCAGATATTGTAGGCTTTGTGTTTAATAAGTAAGAATATCCATTACCTAGTATAAAAATCACAGGGACAACAATCAGGCCGATGAATAAAAAAAGTATCGGTGAATTTTTATAAGCAAGTTTAAAAACTTCCATAGTATCAAACCCTTAAATGTTATTTAAAATAGTTTAACTATCGTTTTGACAAACCAGAACTATCAAAATTACACCTTGATACCAGTCTGGTATTTTTATTATTTTGCCCACCCTTTCCCTAACGACTTTAAATAAAAGAGATTGGCAACAACAGCTTTTAGCTATCAACCTTATGCTGTAAAGGGATTACCTTTAAGGTTTTGCGATACAACTCGGTTGCTTTGCTCTTTGTTTTCTCCTGCTACAAGAACAACACCATATTTGTCGAGAGAAACCTTGCTGCCGTATTCATCAATAGAATCGGAATCTGGGTAAATTTTCACTGATGAAGGCACATAGCGGGCAGTAACCGCTAAGCGAGTTTGATTTTTAGTAATATTAGGCAAAGATGAGTGCATCAGCGTTGACCAAAATATGACAAATTGTCCTGCTTTCATTTCTAAAGAAACAGCTTTTGACTCATCAGGAATAAAGGCCTTGTCTTTTTGCAGATTGCGATAATCGTAACCAAAAAAACCTCGCTTAACACCATCCTTTTCCATACTATTAACTGTTTCTGGTGAATACTTCATTTCAAGTGTTTCATCGTATACCATTTCTTCATGTGTACCCGGTATGAAACGTAGGCAACCATTTTCTTCTGTAACATCTGTTAACGCAGTCCACACAGTAACTGCGCCACCAAAGTCACCTTCCATCGGCCAAACGACTTGTGGTTTTCCCGAGGCATGAGCAAAAGTGTCGGCCTGATGCCAATCAGTTCCTTCATCTCCAGGATATTTTGGAAACATTTCACTGCGCCAGCAAATTAAATCTGGACCTAGAATACTTGCTATTTTATCTGTAATTTCTGGACGAACTACATGTTGACTAAGCTCATCAACATCGAGGTGACGATCATAACCAGAAATAACACTAGTATTATCAAGATCATAAGCTGCATTTGTACGATCGAATAACGCAGCCCGTATTTTTTTATATTTAGTAAGAATTTCTTCCCTTTCATACAAATCAAAAGGACCTGCAAAACCCTTATCTCTGAATGACTTAAGTTCTTCAGAGGTTAAACTATACGAATTATTCATAATTATTATTTCAATCCATATTATTATTAGTTGAATATTAACTTACGTTATTGATAAAATTAGGCACTAGCCGAAGCTGATAAATATGAAGCTACCCATCCTTTTAACGTTGGGTTCTCCATTAATTTAGACGTTGGCACTTCAATATTTAGTGCATCTTCAATTTGAATTTGTAAATCAACAACTGTCAAAGAAGATGCTCCTATATCGAAGAAATCTTGCTCCTGTGAAATACCATCAAAAATTGGTTTTTCTTTAAAAATGCCTTTTATAACTTCATTTATTTTTATTTCACCCATTATTATTTCTCCTTATTACTGGTTTAATTACATTCTTATAGATTTATTGTGAAAAGCTTTTTTATCAATTTTTCCATTTTTACTGATGGGTAAATTTGAACTAAAATTAATTACATCGGGGATCATATAATTGGCTAATTTAGTAGAAAGAGAACTTTTCACTCCTCTAACAGTCCATTCAGTATCTTCACCCACTTGCAAATATGCAGTTAATAGTTGTTCACCAACACCATGTTCTTCTAATAAAACTATCGCATCATTGACATGTTCCAAAGTTAAAATACTACTTTGAATTATTTCTAATGAAACTCGATAACCTCGTATTTTTATTTGATTATCTTTTCTACCTACAAATTCAAATTCTTCGTCCAAGTTTTTTCGTACTAAATCTCCGGTACGATAAAGTAAGCCTTTATCAATACTTGGTTCTTTGAAAAAATTTATACTTTTAGAATTTAAATAACCTATTGCAATACCAAGGCCAGACGTAACTAACTCACCGACTTCACCATCAGCAACTTTTTCTAAATTACCGTCAAGTAAATAGACTTGGGTTCCAGTAATAGCCCTACCGATTGGCACAACATCATTCGGTCTATTTAAAACAGTCATACGGTGGCAACACGTAAAAGTGGTATTTTCAGTAGGCCCATACCCATTTATTACAGTAATTTCTGGATATGCATCTAAAACCGTATTAATAAGTTTTGAAGAAAGAACATCTCCTCCTGCTAATAACGTTTTAATTGGAGAAAGAGCAGAGATATAACGGCTTGCAATAAGATGAAATAACGCAGCTGTCAGCCAGAGAATAGTGACGTTATTGTCTTTTATTTCACGGGAAAATAGCTTAGGGTCAAGAATTGAGCCTGAATAGAGTACTAAAGTTGCTCCTGTACATAGCGCCCCCCATATTTCAAAGGTTGAAGCATCAAAGGACAATGGTGCAAATTGAAAAATGTTATCTGTTGACTTAATTTCAATATAATTTGTATTTTTCACAAGACGAACAACGGCTCGATGAGGAATAACAACACCTTTTGGTTCACCTGTAGAGCCTGAAGTGAACATGACATAACATTTGTCATCCAATGCATTTTCACTCAAACAAGTTGACGTTAAATCAATGCCGTCGGATTGAGATAAGTCATCCATTAGAGTAATATCATTCAAATAGATAGCAGTCCGCTTATTATCAAGTAACTCACTACATTCGCCATTTGAAATAACTAACTTTACATTGGCTGTGTCTAAGTTTTTAATACTAGTGGATATAGGGGTATTATGATCAACAGGTAGATATGATGCACCACATTTTAAAATAGCCAGCATTGCTACAATCACTTCCAACGATCGAGTCATTGACAAGCCAATAACATCTCCTTGCTGCGCCCCACAAGACAATATATGTTTAGCAAAAAAATTTGCCTTTATATTGAGTTGATCATAGCTTAGCTGTTTTTTTTCAAACTTAACCGCGGTATTATTTGGACTTATCTTTGATTGTTTTTCTACAAGTTCATGTACTAATAAAGCATCTTCACTTTTATACAACATTTGATAATTCCATACTTAAATAACTAGAAATATATTCTAAAGTTGTTGAGTTTTGGCGAATTAACCCATAATGGTCCCCTAAAGGATCTATATATAACTGTGAACCTTTGATTACTTTATGAATTTTAATGGCACTACTCTCATTGGTTTGCTGATCTTTTTCTCCACCAATAATCAATGTTTTCGTATTTATTGAACTCGCTAGTTTCTCAAAGTTGGTATCACGATATGATAAGTAATTAATTGCGTACCGATTAAAAAAATGTGGTTGTGAAAAGGGTAAATTTACGCCAGAAGGTATTTCTGACCTTGTAGGATTTTTTTTAGGCTGGAGCCGATTAAGAATAAATTCGGCTTTACTTCTATCAATCGCAGCAATTGGTAGTAAGTTATCAATATCTATTCCGTACTGAGTAACACAATCACGATCATTTAATAGGACAAATTCTCCATTAACGAGAATTAAATAACTGAACCTATTTGGATTTTGATTTGCAGCGGCTAGTGCAATCCCAGCGCCAGAACAATAACCAACTAATATAGTATCCTCAATATTTTTGTGATTTAGTACAACCATTAAGTCTTTAACATGATTTTCGACAGTGAGTTCACCGTCTATTACCTGTAGGGAAGAAGAATCGAGTATCAACCGACTTTCATAAGTAATAATATTAAATTGGTTATGAAAATAATCAAAGAATGAGTTAGCTACATCTAATTTAAGTCCAAATGGTAATATCAGACAAATCCAAGGAACATCCTCAGAATAAAAAGATATACGATAATCAAGAGAAATTTTATTATTTTTAACAGAAGAATATTTTGACAACTTAAATCCCTATAAGTATTAGATGAAGTTCTTATCCGTGAAGCCTTGGTTTATTACATTTTCTTAACACCTTATTTATATTATTCATTCATAAAAGAATGTCAACCAATAAAATATCTTAGAGTTTTATTTCTCATCACTTGCAGCGTAAATAGATGAATGAGCGAATTTATACATAAAAGTCACATTGACGTGGTAATCCCCCCATTTTTAATGGAGGCTATTTGTAGAATTTCCGTTGTTTAACTTTTCCAGTTTTTGTATGGGTGTTATGCCACCTATGCCCATGTTAGGGCGTTCATTATTATAAGTCCATAACCAATCGGTTGCTTTATCTTGTAACTCACTAATATCACTGTAAATATAATGACTTAGCCAGTCATACCTAACAGTGCGATTAAACCGCTCTACATAAGCATTTTGTTGCGGGTTA
>NZ_BADY01000136.1:0-17386 GCF_000241185.1 Pseudoalteromonas sp. BSi20495 | reverse complement strand
CTGCAGAAAAGTGAAAATAAAAGCGGTAGCCAGAGCCCATGCCGAACTCAGTAGTGAAACAAAACAGCTCGAAGGCGAGCCCCACGGAAGGCCGCCCCGACACAATGATAGTGTAGCATTTGTTATGTGACTCTCCACCGCTGTGGGCACTACGACATTCTACTGCGTAGCGCACCGACTTCACATTGTAGAAAGCCCGAATTTAACGATTCAGGCTTTTTTACGTCTGCAGAAAAGTGGATGGATAATACATGGTATCATTGGTAAACTTATTCTAATCTTTTATGCCGATTTAGCTGACTTTGCTTGTTAATTAACAGTATGAACACTAAAGTTAATTTATAGTATTAGCTAAAAAATAATGTGTGTGAGCTCCCTCAATGAACTATCAACCCTTTATAGATGACTCAGTATCCCTAATAGAGTTTACACGTATTTACCTCGCTATTTTCTATACATTTGTGGCGGGATTTTATACTTATAGAATTATTTATAAAAATCGAACCACACCCTCTGGCGTTATTTTTCCTGGTCAGCAGTATTGCTCTAGTTGGTGGAACCATATGGCGTTTAAATTTTTCAGGGCTGCTATTTGGTTTGTGTGTGTTGTGAGAGTTTTTATTCCTGAATTAGATAATTACTTAGTATTATTTGAACCTTTAAACGGTTGGCCTGGGGTCATGTTTGGCAATGTATTACTGAGTGCTGGGTTTATATTAAGTATGTTTGTACATTTTGATATGGCATCACTTTGGCGCTCAGGAATAGATCCTAATGGGCCAAAGGAGCTAAAAACCACTGGACTCTATGACTATTCTCGCAACCCTATGTATTTAGGTGTTGCAGCGGCTCAAATTGGTTTCTTTTTAGCATTGCCGTGTGTATTTAGTCTGGTATGTTTGATTGTAGGGGTTACCGCTTTATATAGACAAACTTTAGTAGAAGAAGAGCATCTATCGCAATCTTTTTCAGAGCAGTATCAGTATTATAAACAACGCGTACCTCGCTGGTTGTAATAAAGACATTACCCACATACAAGCTGGTATTTAATTTTAAAGTAATACTTTAGACTTAACGTACTTTTCAATAAAGCTTTGTTTAGTGATTGGTTTTGAAAATACATAACCTTGAATATAATCACATGCTAACTGCTTTAATAGTAAGTATTGATGTTGGGTTTCTACCCCTTCAGCGACAACTTTTACACCTAAATTATGTGCCATTGTTATTATTGCCTTTATAAGCGCTATGCTGTTTTCATTGGTTTCTATATCTCTAATAAAAGAGTGATCAATTTTTAGGATATCGATATCTAAGCGTTGAAGATAGGCAAGTGATGAATAACCGACACCAAAATCATCTATTGCTATATCAATATTTTTTGCGTTAAGTCGCTTTAATTGACTCTGTATTAAAGAATCAGGATCCATTAGCGTGTTCTCTGTAACTTCTATGAGAATAGTATGGGCGGGGAGTTTGTATTGCTCACTTGCTTCTAGCCATTCATTTACCCAATTACCAGCACGATCAATCTCAAGTGGTGACGTATTTACGCTAATTTGTATAGGTGTTTCGCAAAGTAGATTAAATTGAACAGTATCTTTAATTGCTTGTAGTTTTACCCACTGGCCAATATCGCTTATTAAGCCATTCTTTTCAGCGATTGGTATAAATTCATTTGGGCTAATTAGACCTCGCTCAGGGTGATTCCAGCGTATTAACGCTTCGGCTTTGGGTACTGATGTACCATTAATAGAAAAAATGGGTTGATAATAAAGCTCAAATTGATTTTTTTTAAGGGCAGTATGTATTTGTTCTATTAAACGGCGCTTTTCGATTGCTTGTTCTTCCATAGCATAAGTGAAAAATTCGTAGCGGTTTCTACCTTTATGTTTAGATAAATACATTGCTTGATCAGCTCGCTTTACTAAGTCTTCTACTGTTACCCCATCCGTTGGATAAAAAGTTAAACCTAAACTTGCAGTCACATACACCTTTTCTTTTTTTAGATGAATACACTGCATTAAGCTACTTTTTACTGCATTTGCAACCTTACTTGCGCTCGCTTGATTGTCTACTCTTTCTAGAATAAGAGTAAATTCATCACCGCCTAGTCTTGCTACAGTATCGTTAGCTGTTATGCAGTTTTGTAACCTAACTGCGACTTGATGTAACAGTAAATCGCCATAGTCATGTCCGAGACTGTCGTTTATTTCTTTGAAGCCATCTAAATCAATAAAAATAAGGGCAAAAGTTATATTTTTTTTGCTAATTAAACTTTGTAGTTTTTCGTAAAAGTAACGTCTGTTAGGTAGGTCTGTAAGGCCATCTTCATATGCATATTGGTGTAATTGTAAATTTGCATTTTCAAGTTCTTTAGTACGAAGCCGAACTTGATTTTCAAGTGAACTTTCTCGCTGTTCAATCGTGTGTAACATATCGTTGAAACAGGAAGTAAGTTCGCCTACCTCATCTTGCGAGAGCTGTTTTGCACGTAAGCTATAGTCATTCGATTTTGTTATTTGGTTAGCTGTTTGTGCCAAATATAATATAGGGTTTAAAAACCGACGTCTGAGTAATAAGGATAATAGTAAGCTCACAATAAATGTAAATATCACCAAAATAATAAGAAACTTACTATAAAATGCCACTCTATCATTAATGTAGCTATCATTAGCCCTAATTTTGAGCTCACCATAGCAATGAGAATCTAGCTCTAAAACGGTACTTATTTCTATACTATGTTGTGCTGTTTTAGAAAGAGAATTGGCGATAGCAAGTGGTTTACCATCTGAATTACTCACAATCACAGATACTATATCTGAGCGAATAAGCAGTGGGTTAATAAGTTCTTGTATTGCTTCTGCATCGTCAAACATAAGCGCTGTCGTTATATTAGGGGACAACATTTTAGAAAGAGATACTAAACTTTTTACTTGCTCTTCTTTCGCGCTACTTATTTCATAGGCACTAAATACGGTTGTGACAGTTGCGGTTGATACGAGGGCGACACACATTAAAATGACTAAAAGTTTTTTGCTCATTGTGTTTAATAAAAATAGTTTTTTCATTGCATTACCTATCAACAACGCGAGCAAGGCGTAATACTTTTGAACTCATCGTAATACCTACTTCTTTAAGCTTTTTAGGCGCTATTTCGAAACGAATTTTACCACTTGAAAGAAAAAACCTAATGTGTCCGCCATTTTTAATAAAACCTTCAGTTTCACCTATAACCATAATATTGTCATAAGGAAAAACCTTTAGGTTTTCCCAATTAGCGATTGTATTGACGGTTATAAAAAGCATATCACACGATACGTTTGATATATCGTTGAGAGCAATATGTTTATTCTTTAAAGGTAATCCTTTTACTATTCGTTCTTTTAAAACAATGTTTGCTAACTCAATAAAGTGTTTATCAGGGCTGCATAGAGTAAAAAAATTGTCTTTTTGAGGAAGCGAGTGCCATTGAGAAAATCTGGCAAAATTATATAAGAAGCCCGCTTTAAGCATGTATTCCTTTTCCATTGCATTACAATTCGCACTAAATAAAAATACAAATATAATTAAGGTACGATGGATTAAACTTTTTGACTTGAGCATGTTATAAACTTAAAACGTAGTCATAATTGTGAATGTAAAAGATTCATCAATATAATTGGGTATAGTATAGGTTTCGTTTGTATTACCATATTCGATGTGAGAACTTGCTAATAAATTTTTACCTGAAAGCGCAGTTGACCACTGTTGGTTTATCTGCCAATTCCAAGTCAAATCTAATGCTGCGTAGTTATCTGTGTTATACGCATTAGAATTTTCTACTCGTAATGTAGAAAATAGAGAATGGCCGTTAAATAGAGTGTAATTTGCTTTTGCAAATACCTGCCTATTTGTTGAATCAAACCCAACCACAGGGCTTGTGTCATAAGGTAAGCTATATTTAAAGTCTGTATAACTGTACCCAAGCTCTGTGCTGAGAGTATCCATAGGTTGCCAAGATAAAACGACATCAAAACCTTTTGTTGTTGTTTTTCCAACAGAGATTAAATCAAGGTTGATTTGAGTTGTTGTAAGCGCTTGAGCTGCTTGTGGGATCTCTCCCGAACGAAACAGAGCGAGAGCAGGCAAAAATTGTTCAAAATGGGTGTTTAAGTTAATAACTGCTACGTTTTTACCACGCGTGTTATAAGCGGAAAAGTCCATTGACCAATCGTTATCGGAAAATCGGTAACCTAGTTCGTGAGAAATATAATTCTCAGATTTCACTTTATCGTTACCATTTAAAAAAGTGGCGATTCGATATTCATCTATAGCTACCAGCCCTGTACTTGTGCCAAGTACATCAATAACTTTGGTTCCATTAAGTTTAAAGTTATCGTTAAACTCAATAAGCGTGGGGATTCGTACACTTCTGGATATAGCGCTCCAAACAAGATGATTCTCGATTGGTTTGTAAACTAACCTTGCTGAAGGTTGGTTTTCCCACCCTGTTAGATCATTATGATCTAATTTAGTGCCAATTATAAAATCGAGAGTATCAGGGGTAAAGTTATATTGAGCCTGAATAAGCCCACCATACTGCTGAAGGTTATCCAAATCTTTATCACTATCTAAAAAGACACTTTGTGCAAATGAAATGGTGTTATAGCGGTAGTTTAATCCCCAATCAAACTGTAGTGACTGGTAAATAAAATTCATTTGGTAGTCAATATCTATCGATTCGAAATGCTCTTTTATGTAGGCTTGAGATCCATTTTGTTTGAGCCATGATACCTGTAACATCTGATTGGCATTGCCTGATATTCTGTGTTCTAAACGGGCCATCATACGTGAGTCGATACGTTTTAAATCATCAGAAAATGCAATGTTTTCATTTGTAGCATCAACTACACCTCGGTAGTTTTGGCCTAGTTTTGAATGCGTAACATCGCCTTGAAATAAACCCGACAATTCATCATTAGGTGTATAGTCAGCACGTATACCAAAAGAATATTGTTTCGTAGTATCATTTGGTTTGAGTCTAGCTCCTTTTTTAGATGCATTTGCATGTTTTGCATGGCCATAAATTCGATAACTGCCTTTATTACCAATATCGTTTCCATAACGAAAATTTGTATCGACATTTATTTGATTGCCGGTGGTTGCTGTTGCTAATGTGTCACGAGTATCAATACTATTTTTAGTAATAATATTGATAACACCATTATTTGCGTTACTTCCCCATAAAAGCCCACCTTGCCCTCGAATGACTTCTATGCGTTCAATATCGTACAAAGGAACATTGAGTGTTTCCCAATAAACAGCCGCAAATTTTGGTGTATATAAACTTTGGCCATCGATCATGACTAATAACTTGCTAGAAAAGCGAGAAGCAACGCCTCTCGAAGAGATAGCCCACTGGTTATTATCGAGTTGTCTAACAATAAGCCCAGGAACCATTTTTAGTGCTTCAGGTACAGACATAGCACCAGAGTTAGTAATTTGCTCTTTACTTAAAACATAAATAGAGGAGGCTGTATCAAATGCTGATTGAGTTCTTTTCATTGCTGAAGTGACTTGAACATCCATTCCCATTAGGGCATCAAGGTCAAGGTTTTCGTAATCAAATTGCTCAGCCATTAGTAAGGGAGAAATAAAGGTTAATGGCCATAAAAAGCGTTGTGATATTTTCAATGAGGTGTCTCCTACACAATCCAAATTCAAAAACAATCGTTGTTTTTGTAAAGCATCTGTTATCACATGATATTAACATAAATTAATGATGTGAAAGCACTTTATATTATTAATAAAATTGATTTTGGAATTTTTTTAGTTCGCTCAAAATAATAAACGTCTTGGGCCAGTTGACCTCTCAGAATTAAAATTCATTCTATCTCGGGGCTATTTTATCTGGTTACTAAATTGGAAAAAGCAAAATACAGATCCTATATTTTAACTCTGTTTCATAGGTAATCATCAAGTATAAGTAGTTTTGAGCCGTCATGGTTTAGCAATGCGTTATAGGCTTAATTATTACTCGCTATTTATATAGATGGCGCATTATTAAAATGTGAGTGAATATATCGTTTCTTTAAAGCTATTTTTTGCTTTTGTTGTAGGAGTGTCGAATACTGGATTTAGCTTCATTAAACCTAGAGGCAAGCAGGTATGATAAAAAGTGGGTTAGTGGATTTACAAGAAGTACTTGATTTAATGCTTGATGCTGTTTGTGTTGTAGATAAGCAAGGTACATTTGTTTTTGTTAGCGCCGCGTTTGAGCGAATTTTTGGTTATTCAGCCAATGAAGTTGTTGGTAAAAAAATGATTAATTATGTCTATTCTGGAGATCATCAAAAAACGCACAATGCAATTGCTTCGCTTTTATCAGGAGAGTTAATAAACCCTCGTTTTGAAAATCGTTGGCTCAGAAAAGATGGACAATTAGTCCACATACTATGGTCTGTTCGCTGGTCTGAAGAACATCAAGTAAGAATTGCAGTGGCTCACGATATTACCGAGCGAAAAGAGATGGAAGAGCAGCTTTATTACATGGCAGGGCATGATGCATTAACGGGTTTACCAAACCGTTCGTTATTAATGGATCGATTGCAAAAAGTAATTGTAAAAGCTCACCGAGATAATTTATTTTTTTCACTACTGTTTATTGATATAAATGGCTTTAAAGCTGTAAATGATACTTATGGTCATAACGTTGGTGATAAGTTGTTGCATAGCATTGCACAGAGGCTGTCGAATGTAATGAGGGAATATGACACTGTAGGGCGTTTAGGTGGGGATGAGTTTTTAATTATTTTAGATAATTTAAAGTCACCAACCGAAAGTGTTGTTATTAGGCGTAAAATTTTAGCTCAATTTAAGGCTGAATTTCAATTGGATGAATTAAGTCTCAATATCTCTCCTAGTATTGGTATTGCCAATTACCCTAATGATGGACAAACTGATCATCAACTCATTAAGTATGCCGATCAAGCTATGTACAAAATTAAAGGCGAAAATGTTGCTAAAGTTATGTAGTCATTTTTATTAATTTAATGTCTATGCTGAACTACTTTTTTTAATATCTTGTTGCCAATTGAGTGCTAAAAAATCAATAAATGTACGTACTAACGTTTGCTGATAACTTCGTGATAGGTACACCGCCCATAGGCTATGGCCAGGTGAATAATAATGCGGCAAGACTTCTACTAGCTCGCCATTTTTTAAGTGTTTATTTGCTAAATCGCAAGGAATATTAGCAATTCCCATCCCCCTAATTGCCGCTTTAACTAAAATGCCCATTTCGTTTGATTGCAAATTCCCCTTAATTGCAACTTTTTGATCATTTGTTGCCGATATTATTCGCCATTTTGTCGCACTACTGTGCACTAGGCAATTATGATTTAGTAAGTCCTGAGGTTTAATTAAGGGGGGCGACTCAGCTAAGTAGTTTGCCGAGGCACATAACACACCATCAATATGCATTAGTTTACGGGCAATATGTTGATCATCAGGTTGTTCAATATAGCGCAGTGCCACATCAACACGTTCGTCTACCAACTGTGATAAGTTATCCGAAAGTACAAGCTGAACATTTGTTTTGGGGTGTAGTTGTAAAAATTGCTCCACTCTTTCAAATAATAAATTTTGACCCAGCCCAATAGGCGATGCAATTCTGATTGTACCAACTAGTTCATTATTATGGCTATGAGCACGACTTTTTAAATCAGAGACTGTACTGAGTATTTGTTGGCAGTAAATTAATGCTTCTTCACCTTGAATAGTTAAACTTACTTTACGTGTTGTGCGATGAAATAATCTCAACGATAACCACTGTTCTATTTCTTGTACGTGACGAGTAACTTGTAAGCGGCTTAGATTTAAGTGCTCAGCAGATTTAGTAAAGCTGCCACAGCGGGCAACTTCTACAAAGCTTGTAATTGCAGTAATTTTATCCATTAGTAACTTGTTATGAACTAATATGTATCGTAACAGTGTGTTTATCACTTAAAAGTGTGCAAGTAAACTAACTTCATTAACTCAATAATAGGATACAGATAATGAAAGTAGCAGTTTTAGGCGCAACAGGCTGGATTGGCAGCACAATCGTACAACAAGCAACTAAGCGCGGTTTAGAAGTGGTCAGCATTGTACGTGACGCAGCGAAAATAACAGATAATACAACTGCCGTTCGCGTATTTGATTTACAAAGCCAAGATAATATTGCTTCAGTACTTAAAGGTATAGATGTACTTATTGCTTCAGTGGGCGGACGTGTAGTAGGTAATCATGAATTAGTTGCACAAACCGCAGAGCGTTTATTAACAGCTTTAAATGGAACAAGCACGCGTTTGATTTGGGTAGGTGGTGCGGGTAGCTTAGAGGTTGCACCAGGGGTAACACTTGTATCAACACCTGAATTCCCTGCAGATTACAAAGATGAAGCACTCGCACAAGGTGAAGCATTAAATGTATTTAAAACGACCACTAGTTCTGCTTCGTGGACTTTTGTAAGCCCTGCTGCAGTAATTTATCCTGGTGAAAGTGAAGGTCCTTATCGTATTGGCGGAGATCAGTTTTTTACAAATGAAGCTGGTGAAAGCAAAGTATCAGTCACTGATTATGCAATAGCATTAGTTGACGAAGCACAAAAAGCTGCACACTTAAACCAACGTATTAGTGTTGCTTATTAACTTATATTAAGTTTAAAGCATTTGATTATTTAGATGCTAAGCGCTGGCTCCTAAGGGCAAAATAATTTAATCTGAGAGTATTAATCCTTATTAAATTATTTGTCTTATGGGCCTTCTTTTTTCGCTTGCGTTAGCAAGTCTTCCTGCTTTACCTGAGCCTGTTGCAAATAATGCTGTGGCTAAAGTTATTATTAAAAATCAGCCTTATTTTTTAAGTTTTATGGGATTAGGCCGCGATAAACAGTACTCGTCAGTGCATAACAAAGTGTGGGCGCTTAAAGTTGGCGATTCACAGTGGCAATCTAAAACTGGTGTGCCTTCAAGCTTGCCATTAAAAGGGCGCTTAGCAAGTACCGCAGTCGGTTTAGGTGAATACGCCTATGTGTTTGGCGGCTATACAGTTGCAGAGGATCATACTGAAGTTTCAAGCCCCGACGTATATAGGTACGACGTAATAAAAGATACCTATACTCCTTTAGCCAATATGCCAGTGCCTGTAGATGATAGCGTAGCGCTGAGCTACAAAGCGCGTTACATTTACTTAATTAGCGGTTGGCATAACGACGGTAACGTAAATTTAGTACAAGTATACGACACGCAAAATAATACATGGCAACAGGCCTCGCCATTTTTAGGTGATCCCGTATTTGGTCAAGCGGCAGCAATTAGCGGCAATACAATTGTTGTGTGTGATGGCGTTAAAACACAAGCCAATCCTGATTCGCGTCGCTCGTTTGCAGGCGTAGCACAGTGCTTAAAAGGTACAATAGATTCAACTAATCCACAAAAAATAGATTGGCGCACATTGCCACATCCAACAGGTTCCGCCCACTATCGAATGGCAGCCACCAGCTATAATGGCAATATTTATATGCTGGCAGGTTCTAACAATCCATATAATTACAGCGCAATAGGCTACGACGATAAACCTGCACCAGCAAGTGATCATGTTTGGCGCTTTAATATCGAAAAAAATGGATGGCAGGTTTTATCACCGGTTGAGGTAAAGAGTATGGATCACCGTGGTTTACTTGAACACAATGGGGTTTTATATCGAATTGGCGGTATTGACAATAAACAGCAAGTAAGTACTAACGTACTGGGTTACGAGGCTGAAAAGTGAACACTCTTTACATCACAGGAGCAGGAGTAAGCGCAGCCAGCGGTATTCCAACCTTTAGAGGGGAGGATGGTTATTGGACCATCGGCAGTAAAAATTATACACCTATGGAAATGGCAACGCGCGCAATGTACAAAAACGCACCGAAAGAGTTTTTAGCGTGGTATTACCATCGCTTTGCAACGTATCGCAACCATGGTCCAAACGACGTACACCATTGGCTGAGTGATAAAAACCTAATTACTCAAAATATAGATGGGCTTGATGGCAAAGCAGGTAATAAAAATTACATTGCTATTCATGGCAGGCTCGATCAAATGACGCTATTTCACCATCAAGGCGATGATGTAACCCCGTTTGCCGCTCCGTGGGAAAAGGTAGATGAAAGCTGCCTGCACGACTCCTTATTTGAAGTGTTTAATATTAAAAACCGATCACCTGAGCTTAATTATTCTTTTAAACCCTTTGTTTTATTGTTTGATGAGTACTACACCGAGCTTTATAGAATTAGCGAAGCGCAAAAACGCATGAGTAATGCCGATAAAATTGTATTTATGGGGACTTCGTTTAGCGTTAATATTACGCAAATGGCGATAGAAATAGCGCGTGATTACAACATTCCCATTGAAGTTGTAGACCCCGAACCGGCTCATATTTTACACCCCAATGTGAGTTATAAAAAAATGACTGCGCTTGAGTATATTCAAAATAACTAAATTAAGTTGGTGATTATGTGTGATAAATACGCTATTTATATTTATTTTACAATTTTATAAAGTATTTCTCCTTCGCTTGTACATTGTTGATCTATAATCTTAACTTATACATTAATCGTCATACTGTAAACATAACAACACTGAAGAGATGTAAATGAGTGATTTAACAGCAATAGCAAACTTATCAATATTATTAGTAGAGCCTTCAGATGTTCAACAAAAGCTTATTATAAAATCACTGACTCAGTGTGGTGTAAAGCAGGTTGAAAAAGCAACATCGCAAGAACAAGCGCTCACAATGCTTAATAGTTACCAGCCTGATTTAGTTATTAGTAGTATGTACTTTTCAGACGGTACCGCTGATTCCTTACTACAAAAAATCAGATCAAATCCACTAACAGAAAACCAAGCATTTATGTTGGTGTCGAGTGAGCGTAACAAAAAGTACTTAGAGCAGTTAAGGCAGTCGGGTGTATTAGCTATTTTGCCTAAACCATTTAGTGCTGAAGCTATAACGCGCGCACTTAAAGCTACTTTAGATATTATTAGTGAAGAAGAAGTTGAGCTTGAACACTTTGATATTACTTTATTACGTGTACTTGTAGTTGATGACAGTCGCTTTGCGCGTAAACACATTATTCGCGTACTTGCGGGGATGGGGATACCAGCACCAGTAGAAGCTGAAGATGGCAAACAGGCCATCGAACAATTAAATACACAGTCATTCGATTTGATTGTTACTGATTATAATATGCCTGAAATGGATGGAAAAGAGCTAACCGAAACCGTCAGAGGGTCAAACACTTACTCACATATCCCTATTTTAATGGTGAGTTCAGAAGCAAACGACACTCACTTAGCCAATATTGCTCAAGCTGGCGTTGATGCCATTTGTGATAAACCATTTGAGCCTGCAACAGTTAGAGATTTATTGTTTAAAATAATGTCTTAACTTATAAACTTAAGGCTAGCAGTAAAAATGCATTAGCCTGAGCAGATAAAACTAAAGCAGCGCTTGTTAAAAGTCGCTGCTTTTTTATTATTGGCTAGGTACGTTATAAAGCCCAAACGCCACAAAACATAATATAACTGCAATTGTGGTATCAAATATTCGCCATCTTAATGATGAGCTTAATATGCTTTTAAGTTTAGGAGCAAAAAGCACTAAAGTGCTGAACCAAATTATTGACCCAACACAAGCGCCAAGTGCAAAATGCATTGGGTTTGGTTGTAAAGCGCCAATATTGCCAAGTAACAACACGGTATCTAAATACACATGTGGATTTAGCAAACTGATTGCAAAGGCCGACAGGGCAGTACTCCACCAGCTTACTTTTTCTACTAGGCTTATTTTTAAACCCGAAGTCCCTTTAATCGCTCGCATTGCAGATCCATACGCTAAGTATAATAGCATCGCAATACCGCCCCATGTTAACCAAGGCAGTAATCCTGGTAATAACTGCTGTAATTCATTTGCTGCAAATACACCTATTAAAATAAGAGTCGCGTCGCAAATAATGCATACCGTGGCTAAAACAAACCGATTAGCGCCAGCCATGCATTGGCTTAAAATCCAAATATTTTGCGCGCCAATGGCAATAATTAAACTTAGCCCCAGCATCACACCCGATAAAAACGACATACTATAAATCTACTCAACTATTCAATGCCTTGCAGGGTATTGGTAATTCTGTTACAAATCCAATGAATATATTTAGGGTTATATGCGTAAAACTCATGATTGATTATCAACTACTCAATGCACTGTCGGCGGTTATTAGTGAAGGCGGGTTTGAAAAAGCCTCTAAAAAGCTATTTATTACGCAATCGGCAGTAAGTCGGCGTATTCATCAACTCGAAGCCAAACTTGGAGAGCCTGTAATAATTAGGACGCAGCCACCGCGCCCAACCGCTCTTGGCAAGCGTTTACTTAATCATTTACAACAAGTCCTGCAGTTAGAAGTTGCTTTAAACGTAGATGCACTTAACGAGCACTCCAGCTTAAACACACCTCTTAGTGTAAAGTTGGCTGCCAATGCTGATTCACTAGCCACATGGTTGCCAGAAGCGCTAGCCGTGCTAGATACAGAATCTGATTGTAAATTTAGATTTGAAGTGATCTCAGAGGATCAATCCATCGCCCATAAAAGAATGAAAGACGGCGAGGTAATGGTATGTATTAGCTCATCTTCTGAGCCTGTAAATGGCGGGTTAGCGAGCCCATTAGGCGCTATACGTTACAAGGCAATTGCGAGTCCTGACTTTATTAAACAGCATAACCTCACTTCGCTTACGCAATTGGCGCAGGTACCTTGTTTAGTTTTTAGTGAATATGACAAGCTACAGCACCAGTTTTTAGCCGATATTAACGGCTCAACGCCAGAGTATATACATATATATCCCTCATCAGAAGGATTTAAACAAGCCATGATAGCAGGCCTTGGGTATGGCTTATTACCGACTTTGCAGCTTGGTGATTCCCTGCAAAAAGGGGAGTTAGTTGACTTATTTCCAGAGTATTATATTGATACGCCCTTGTATTGGCATTATTGGCAAAGTGAAAGCCCGCAACTTAAAGCACTGCGAAAGTTTGCAATGCAAGTTGCGGCTAACCGATTAGAACCAATTTAAAGGTGTTTATAACTGCCCTAATCTATAAATGAGTAATGCCGTTTTTTTAATGTTTTTATCAAGGCTGGTTAAATCGGCTGTTTCGTTTTTAGTGTGCGCACCGCTGCCCATCAAGCCTAAACCATCAAGTGCCATATCAACATGGTTTGCCGCAAACGAAATATCAGCCGCACCTGCATTACGTGGATTGGCGGCTACTACTTTGTTGAAGCCTAAGTCGTGGCTTGCGTCGCTGTATAATTCTAATAGCTTTTTATTGCCATCAGTTAATGCCATTGGCGGGTAACCGTCTTCAAAAATAAGCTCTGCTTTACTGCCATCTAAGTTTTTAGCCACAATTTGTAGCATAACCCTTTTAGCGCTTTCTACCTGCTTTGGCGAAAGTGCGCGTAAATCACCTGCAACATGCACGGTTTGTGCTATTACATTACTTTTACCAAATGCCGTTGCTGACGAATTAGCACTGTCGTAGTCGGCATTTGTACCGCCCACAATAAGCCCCGGGTTAAACGTTAAATTAGGTTGCGTGGCAAGTTGCTCTCTAAAATCATTTAAAATGCGTGATGCTTCGTAAATAGCGCCATAACCAACGCTTTCGCTAAATATTTGTGACGAATGCGCTGCATTTGCCGTTACGTTTAGCGTCCAGCCGGTATAACCACGGCGCGCCGCCATAGCGGTTTTTATATTGTTATCGCCATTTTCATAACCAAGCGCTACGTCAGCCCAAATTGCCGCATCAACAATAGCTTGTTTAGATAAGCTAAGCGGGCGACCGCTGCTTTCTTCATCGCCAGTCAGTAACACTTTTATGCTTACATTTTCGAGTAAATTAAGGGCTTGTAAGCTTTTAAGTGCGGTAATTATTATCGTGTTACCGCCTTTCATATCGGCAACGCCTGGGCCACTGGCTGTATCGGTATCAAGCTGTTTGTAGGTAGTAAAGTTATCGTTTTTGGCAAATACCGTATCTAGATGGCCGATCATCAGTATTTTTATTGCATCGGGGCTTTTACTTTCATGTGTTGCCAGTACATGCCCTGCGCGGTTAAACGCACTGCCATCAAGCCATTCAACTTTAAAACCAATGGCTTTGAGCTGCTCGCTTGTCAGCGCGCCTACTTTTTTTACACCTTCAATATTAAGCGAACCGCTATTAATATTTACGGCTTGCTCTATTTCTTTAAGTGCGTGGGGAATGTTTTTATCGACCTGTTTTACTATTTCACGCTCATTTTTATCAAGCGCAGCATGGCTTGTAAGCGGTAAGATACTAGCGAGTGTGAGGATAAGTGCATGGCTAAATTTTAAAAATGACATAACAGCATAATAAGTAAAAAATAAGAATATTTAATATGAAGTAAAAATCCAGAGGATTCAATAGAAGTAGATTATGATTTTTAACTAATTTTATAAACAATAACGAGTTACAGGTTTAAGGGTGAACGCGTTATTGGTTTAAACACAGATATTTAAAATATAATTTGTTAATTAATAATCAACGGGTATAACTAATCAGCTATACGTCTGATATTACTGACCTCCACCATTTTGGGGTTTTGCTGCATTTAGGAAAGGTAAGGCGAAGCTAACTAACTGTTTACAGTTGTTTATTATATGGTTAGGATGAAGTTCGTATAAAATAGGGACATTTGTCGGTTTGTATAATGAAAAATGTCGTAGACTAAATTGTTAGGCTTCAAGGAAGAATATGCGTCAACCTTTAGAACCTGAGATGCATGAACTGTCTGAATTTCTCAATGAATTTGATAAAGAAACTGATAGAGGTGCAACTCTAAATGCAGCCGCAGTTTTAGATGATTGGCTTCAAAAAATTCTTGAATCATTTTTCGTAGATAACAAATCAGGAAAAGACTTGATTAGCGGGTTTAATGCTCCCTTAGGTACTTTCTCTGCAAAGGCATCAGCAGCTCATGCATTTGGTTTAATCGAAGACCGAGAGTTTCGAGAGATAACCTTAATACGAAAGATCCGAAATGAATTTGGTCATAGCTGGAGAGGCATCAATTTTGACGCTGATAAAGTTTCAAAATTAGCGAATCAGTTGCCTTGGTGTGGACCAACCGAGCTAGAACAAACATCAAGTACTAGGCAAAGGTTTAACTTTGCAATTGCAATTTTGTTAACTGATTTAATGTGGCGTTCTCGTTTAGTACACAAAGACAAATTACAAGTAAAAATATGGCCAAATAAATCGAGAGATTGAAGCCTAACAAACTGTTAAACAAGGACAAAAAACAGTTGGTTTTTGCTCCTTCGTCGCTTATTTTAACCAACAATTTTTTCTGTTAACAGGGCGTTAGCCCACTTTGGAGAGTGCATGAGGTTTATCGGAGAAAGTCCAGAACTGAAAGAACCTTTGTGGCGGTACTTTAAGACGGATCGACTAATCGAGTTTTTGCGAACTGGCGAGTTGTACTTTTCATCAGCACGTCAATTTCAGGATAAGTTTGAAGGCGCTGTAGCCGTACTGCCTCCTCGTTACCAAGAAGACATACGTTACGTAAAGCCAGACCGTATAGATAAAGCTTTTGAAAAGTTAAGGCGTTTAACCAAAGTTAGTTGTTGGCATCGTGCATCACATGAAAGTGATGCAATGTGGCAACTCTACGCCAACAAATGGCAGGGTGTGGCTATACAAACTAGCTTTGATAAAATTAAAAATTCCGTGCAACCTTTTAAGTTAGATCCTAAATACGAAGCAGAGGAATTATGGGCTGGAAACGTAGCGTATGTCGATCTTATCAAAGAAAGACTTGAAGTTAGCATGATGGAACGTTTCTGGTATAAGCACATGCCCTTTGAATGGGAGCATGAATTTCGACTAGCTATATCTCTCCGAATGGCAGAAGAGTTTGGTGTGCCTGTACCAGAACATGGAATAAAAGTGAGGTTTGATATAGCGAATCTAATTGAACACATTCATTTAGGACCTTTCATATCAGATGAAGAGATTGAAAATGTACGAGCAGTTGCTTCCGAATATGGTCTTGGTGACAGAATAGAGATATCAAGTTTAAAAGGTAGCCCAAGATACACGTAACAGAGCAAAGAAAGGACAGGCACAAGTTTTTTTGCAAAAATCATAGTATCAACTACTGTTATTACATACAGTTCAACTAAGGTTGATATTTTATGACTCGCGCAAGAAAAAAGCTGATTGATTTAGCGTCCACATCTTATTATCACTTAATCTCACGATGCGTGAGACGCGCATTCTTGTGTGGTGATGATAAATACACAGGTAAAAACTTTGATCACCGTAGGGCGTGGTTAGTAGAGCGAATTAAGTTATTAAGTAGCGTGTTCGCCATAGAAATTGCTGCTTACGCGATAATGAGCAATCACTACCACCTTGTTGTGAACGTCAATAGACGTCAAGCACTAGATTGGTCTGAAGATGAAGTAATTGAACGCTGGTATCAACTTTATAACGGCCATGTTTTAGTCGACCGCCATTTAAATGGTGAGCAGTTAGATAAGCCGAGCTTGCTCTTTTTCAATGAGATCATCGCTAAATGGCGCGCAAGGCTTTATGACATCAGCTGGTATATGAAAAATCTTAATGAGTACATTGCCCGCGAGGCCAATAAGGAAGATAACTGCACGGGCAAGTACTGGGAAGGGCGCTATAAGTCACAGGCATTATTAGATCAAACAGCAGTACTCAGTTGCATGGCCTACGTTGATTTGAATCCTATCAGAGCAAATGTAGCCGATACGCTTGAAGACAGTGATTTTACCTCAATTCAAGAGCGTATAGCGCATTTCAAAGCCTTTACCACAGACACGGTCAAAGCAAATAAACCCCTCAAACAAAAAGATATTGTTCAACATGAAAGTCAACTAACACAGCTAAAGCTATTTGGTAGTAATCATATTAAAGGCACGATCCCCTTTGCCTTACTGGATTACATTGAATTAGTCGACTGGAGTGGCCGCCAGATAGATCCAAAGAAAAAAGGGCATATCAACAAAAGCATACCAAAAGTGCTCCTAACGTTGAATATAGAAGAAGCGCAATGGCTTGAATCAATTCAATGTTTCAGGCAGCAGTACTCAAATTTTGTAGGCAGCAAACAACGGTTAAAGCAGCAAGCTGCCAGCAACGATGTAAAATGGTACAAAGGCGCAGGTTGAACAGTTGTATCTTCATTGGTTTGTTTAAAAAACACGTTATTAAACAAAATGTCGACCTCGATTTGCCTTTTATACCTAATATTCCT
>NZ_BADY01000137.1:0-766 GCF_000241185.1 Pseudoalteromonas sp. BSi20495 | reverse complement strand
TTTTTACTTTATGTAAATACAGTCCCAGTAGGGATACGAAGCAACTTTATCGACGATTTTAGCCCTTAAAGGGTTTGCAATTATATACCTAGCGTTATTAAGTAAATCATCCTCATTTCTAATCATATGGTCGTAGTAGTTACGTTGCCATAGTTTTTGTACCCCTAAACGATCGCGTATAGTTTTGGAGCAGCGACCTTTAAAAGATTTAATTACATCCGATAGGGATTTTTCATTTCCCAATTGAATTAACCAATGAACATGATTTGGCATAATTACAAACGCTATTGTTTTAGCTGCTTTTTGATCTTCTATATTTTTCATTTCTTTAATAATTAAACGATTAATATCTATAGAGATAAACTTATCTTCTCTTTTATGTGCTACCAATGTAATAGAGTAAAATCGATTTATTAACGATACTCTGCCTTTTCTTAATAAATCGGAACGATGCATTTTTATTGATCCTTTTTATTTAAAGGTAGCAGAAATATAGAAATTTTTAAGATGAGTGAGCGCGAAGTAAATTCGCACCTACGGTTTGGTGTATGTTGTAGGTGAGGTTTTATACCTCGCTTTTTAAACACCAAGCCACGTTACAAAGCGCGAAGTAAATTCGCACCTACGGTTTGGCATATGTTGTAGGTGAGGTTTTACACCTCGCTTTTTAAACATTAAAGCCACGTTACATGAGCGCGAAGTAAATTCGCACCTACGGTTTGGCATATGTTGTAGGTGAGGTTTTACACCTCGCTTTTTAAATATT
>NZ_BADY01000138.1:0-4154 GCF_000241185.1 Pseudoalteromonas sp. BSi20495 | reverse complement strand
GTACCGAATAGCTTTTCGAGTTGCTCCAGTCAATTCAGAAACACGACCTATTAACATAGTAATCCTTATGAGTGATGGAATAGATAATCGTCTAATGCTTACATTAAACGGCTAAAATGTGTGAAGCACGAACAATAGCCAGCTGTTATTAGCCCGTTTAAGAGTAAACTTGGTGAGCAGGCTTCAATGAGTTTTTCCATTGACCTAATCCTCTAAACACGGCCACCCCACTAAAAAGGGTTATAACGCCCGCATAAACAGCGGAGCAAGTTGGACGCTTTTTTGCGCCGTGTGTTTTGCAAAAAACCGGCCTGCTTGCGGAATCAGGTTTGATCCGTTTGGTGTATTTTTTTGTAAACGTAAAAACGAAATATTAAGGCTTGAAATAGTGCTGCGAGACCAAACAACAATGAACCTTTATAAAACAAGGACGGTAGAACAAACGCCATTGGTATAGCTGCATAATATAAATAGGAACGATTTGTGTATTTGCTTATTAAAAAATGAAGTGGAAACCCAATTACTAACCAACCTACGATAGAAATAAACAGATAAACACCCACATATAGTAAAAATGTAACAACCAACCCTAAAAGGTCGTTTACTGATGATGGTGCTAAACCAGTAAATAAAGCCCAGACAGCAATGCCTATTCCCACAAATAAGAGGCTTTTAAGTATTGCGTCATCCCACCTTCCAAGACTCAATTTTTTATCCTTAAAATATACCGAGCCTGTAGATTAACCCGTTTTTTATTTGTTTTTTGATAAACAAACCATAGCTGAGTTCCTATTTTGATTCAATTAATTACTGTATTTTATAGAGAATATAACGTGGGAGTTTGGTGTTGTTTTAATTGCCATTTTGGAAGGAATTACGGGGGGTTGAGTGGCTTTTATTTAGGGTGAAAGGGCTTAACTCTAAATTTTAAGACAAACGTTTGTGGAATGGGCAGGATTATCTGTGCGCTATTCATTTTGGGCTAAAGCATCGTTACTTGGCCACTATAGTTGGCAGCAAGAAGCCAAAGGAAAACCTCATAATACCATCATCAGGTCATTGGCATTTAAGTGGATACGAATCCTATTTAGGTACTGGAAAACACGTACGCTTTAAGACGGATCAACTTCCTTAACTTCATTGAAAAGTAAGGGTTCACCGCTGTTAAAATTTGCGGTGGAAAGTGAGCTTTAGCGCATGCTATCCACCTCAGGGCGAGTTCTTAGATTTCAAAGTGATGCAATATACGCCTCGGATTTTTTACGATAACTCTCTTCAAAAGCGATAATTGCAGCCACCACGCCAGAGCCTAATAAAACAAACATGGCTGATGGAAATATAGCTGTTGATAAAACAAACAATTGATTAATCCCAAATCCCGTTTTCATGAAGAAAGATGTGATAAAGGCAATAATTGATACGACAATAGCAATGAGCGCTAAAACAGTTGTAACCCTCGTGATTAGCAATAGCAAAGGTAAGTTTTGTGTAGATAAATTTTTATACGGCTTCATCGTAGATTCCTTTCATTGAAATATAACGAGCCTGAAGATTAACCCGTTTTCTATCTGTTTTTATTAATAAACAAACCATAACTGAGTTCCTATTTTGGTTCAATCTATTACTGTATTTTATGCAGAATATAAAGTGGGAGTTTGGTGTTGTTTTAATTAGTTTTTTGGAAGGAATTACGGTGGTTAAGTGCAAAATTTAAGGTGGGTGTCTTTGTTATTCTTATTATTGATCAACAAGCGCCGCTTACAGGCTTAAGTTACTCAGCTAACTTCCAAGGCTTTTACGAAAAAGACGGCCTATCAGTTAAAATTATTTATGCATGGCGCGACTCATACCTAATTGGTGTAGGCCAAGCACAAGGTTCAGCTGATGCGCCTCCGCAATATGCTAAAGCGTATGGCCAATGGGATATGAGCGTTAACTACGATGTAAACGAAAACGTAACGGTATTTTTTGATGGCATAAACTTAAACAATGCCACCGAAGAAGGCTACGGACGTTACGAAGAGCAGTTCTTATTTGCTAATCAGTACGGTCCGCGTTACTCAATTGGTGCTCGTTACACGTTCTAAACTATTTCCTAGTTAGAAGGTTAAGCCGCTTGTTACAACAAGTGGCTTTTTTTATAGCGTTTTTATTTGCTCAAGCAACACATTGGTTGTCCAATCAAGGCCGTTATACGCCACATCGGGTTTGTAAAAATCCCCTGCCCCTCGCGCTCTGTTTACGTATACTTTGTTAGGTACAATAACTTTGCCTAAGCCTGAAGGTAAATCGGCTAAGCGTACCTCCATATACATAGAATCAGCGCTACTTGGTGCACCAAATAACGTTGTATTTTCAAAAAGCTTAAACTTATCAAGCGCATCTAAACAAGCACTCGCACATTGCGGCGGCACTATAACAAACACCTTGGTTTTAAAGTCACTCACTAAAGGCTTTTGTGGTATGTTATTTAGCGTATTAGTTTCTTGCTCTACATAAAATGGATCATCATTTTTAAGTGATAAAGCCATGCCAGTAGAGACAGTTTTGAGAGTTTTCAGTACTTCGGATTGATCTTTTACAACGTCCAATAAAGACTCTACATAGTCAGTATTATCTTTTGATGCTCTCCACCACACTTGCGTGTTTTGAGAAGTATTATTTGCTTTTTGCTCTACTACTTTTTGGCCCCATAATCCTTTTGCTATTTGTGAGCTCCAATAAGATGAGCCACCTTGGTTATGGCGCAAATCTAATACCACGGCTTTTGCAGTAAGTAACTTGCTACGTTGCTGTTGTATTTTTTCAAACACTTTATTGTAGGCAGTAGTTTGTTTATCGGTTGATGAAAAGCTAGGCATAGCAATCCAACCAATGTTTTTTTCAGGCCACGTTAAATCAATGGGGAGTTCATCACCGTTGTAGGCATTTTCTAAATGCTTACTGACAGACTTAGGCCTTACTGACCAATGTAATACGTGTGTATAGGTATCGCCATTGGCTTTAACAAATTCGCATTCTTTTAGAGGAGTTAAAAATGGATTGCCCTCGTCAATTAGTAACCGCCAACCTTGCCGCCACCAATGCCCAGGTTGTGCAACTTCACCATGAAACTTAAATATTCTCTCACGCATTAAGGTATCAGTGCTTTGCCCATCACATTGGCTTACAACGTCGCCTTTACTAATATTGTTGGTTTCGCTGTAATACACTTTTAACGCATCACCTCGCCATACAGCTCTAAAGCCGGGCCAGCGGCGCGCGGGTCTATCTACGCTTGAAAACGCACCAGCATGACCATCTTGTAACACAGTACTAAAGCGTGCAATTGCCGCAACATGCGCCTGTGGCCCGCTTGCTTGAGCCGACAATGTAAGTGCCTCAGTTTTTGCTTGTTTTAATAAATCAGGAAAAGTTGGGTTATTAACATCGAACATACCAGGATGATTTTGTGCAGTAATACTATAAGCCGCGTTAATATCGCGCTCTGTTATGCTGCGCCACTGCTCAGGTGTAGTAGGTAGAATGGGTTCTTGTGCAGCATTTATAATTGGTGATAGTAATAAAGCGCAGAGCAATACATGATTGGTTATTTTTGTTTTTATAGTCATAAGAATCCGTTTAAATGTTGTGGTATATATAATTTAAGATGCGTGTTTTATTTAATACTGCTCAAAGGCGCACCATTTTAAAGTTTTCAATAGCTAAATTTTACTAGTTACCCACCTCACGGCGAGTTGTTATGTCTTGGCAACTTGAAACCTGCCGTGTTTAACCCAACCACAAAAAAATACAGAACTAACAACACCCTGAATTAAAATAATCCAGAACAAAGACTCCTCGAGGAAATCTGGATAGTTCAGGGTATGTATCAATGAGATTAAGCCGAACACGCTACCAAAACTAAGCAAGCCTAGTATGCTCAAAGTAGAAAAGTAGCCAATATTCTTTCTAGACACTATGCCGTAAATGGCAACGGCTACTAAACAAAGATAAATCGCTGATGAAACTATAGTTAGACCATTTAGCTCCCCGTCTACAATTTGTTCCTGAGTCAACTTAACTCCTCTCATTAGAAGAAGTAGTATTAACCAGCCAATAGTTAGATTTTTCATCATACTCTCTGTGAACATAACGAGCCTATAAATTAACTC
>NZ_BADY01000139.1:0-235 GCF_000241185.1 Pseudoalteromonas sp. BSi20495 | reverse complement strand
TCATAGGTTGGATCTTAAGAAAACTTGAAGTTGAACTCTGTTAATGATCAAATAGTTACGCCAATAAAAACATGACTAAAAACAGAGTTCACATGCAGATTAACCAAGTTTCAAACCAATTAAAAGCCCTTATCTCAGAAAAACACCTCATTGAGCTTGCAAAAACCTCTGGATTTCAAGTTCGACACCGTTGCCTGTCGATCGTTTCTCTGCTCAAAGCCGTATTTAAAAGCTT
>NZ_BADY01000140.1:0-1815 GCF_000241185.1 Pseudoalteromonas sp. BSi20495 | reverse complement strand
GATGAAATGTAAGTAACCGAGTAGTAAAAGATAAATTCTTAACCAACAAATTAAATTTAATGGCAACGTTTTGTTTGTTTAATTATAGTGGCTGTCTAGTTTAACTGTCTGCTGTCTAGTTTAACTGATTAAAGTAGCTTCATAGTTTAGCTGTAGTTTAAAATGGCGATAATTTAATCTTTTTTAAATTTAGCTGCTGGTAATATAATAACTATTCCCGCCCATATCCCCCAAAAAAATATAGCAGGAAAAATGTCACTGATAAAGTAGGACATACTTGTATAGTATCCTTCAGGCGCGGATGAATCTGAAGAAACAAAAAACACACCTATAGGTTTAAGGTAGGCAGGATAATGCGAATTGGATTGAAAAATCATACTAATATAAGGCCATACGAGTAACCAATAGATAGATCCAGAAATCTTATTAAACAATATCCGTTTTAATTTACTTTTACTTATGAACATTTATAATTTTCCGTATTAGGTAGGTTTTTTTGTGCTAACCACTTTGCTTTATATGCTCCCCAACCAGCTAGTGAATCTTTATTTTGAGAAACCGATTGTAACCCCAAAATAATCAACTCTTGTGTTGCTTTTACAGCTAGTTTACCTGAATTAGTATTCAAAGACCCTGAGTGTATATCACCTTTGGAGTGTGGAGTAATTGTGTCTATTAGTGAACCATGTTTCTGCTTATCATAATCAAATATTTTAATGATTGGATGGGGGTGGTTAGCTTCTGCAGCATCAACACCACTGATCATAGCTTCTTTTCTGCATTTGATTTGATATATAGCTTTTTCACTTCTTACTGTATGGGCTGGAGAAAATGAATCTTGTAATGCGTGTAAAGCCAAAGCTAAATGTTTTACCCCGTACCTCCTAGTTTGAAAAGTTACATTTTCATTATCATTTTGAAGCTGTTTTAAAATATTAACTTTTTGCTTACACTCAATCACCCATCGATCCATCTTCTCCTTAATGAACACACAGCCATTAATATATGAGTCATATTCGGTTTCATTAGAAGATTTCATGAAGTGATAACGCTGGCCAGTTGGAGCTTCATGTGTCCAACTTTCATCAAAATCAACCGCTGCGATTCGTCTTGCAAGATTTTTTCTAGGATCGAAAGCGTTAAAATTATATGCTCTAAGGTTGACCATGTAGGCAATAAATGCAGAGATAAAATCAGCTCGATTTGAAACTTCGGGGTTGCTCCACTGATAAGTCCCATTTACGAATATTGGAAGGCTACAGAGTTTCCTTTCCACTTGACAGTTTTTTTGCATTTGAGTAATTGCTTCTACAGATATCTTTATATGTCCATCGGCTTTCATTTGCGATTCCTTTGCTTTATGTTTCTTTAGAAAAAAGAGGTAAGCATCCTGTAGAATAAACTTACTTCTTTCCTGCTTGATTTTTAGCCAGTTGATATTAAGTCAGGCTTATAGTTTATGTCAATGCCCATCAGTATAATTAGGAGCACAGGCGTTACTAGAACACGTTATCCGAGCAGACGCTGCATTGCTTTATACAAGTTATACTTTGGCTGTGTCTAACTTTGACTAAATATTAATAAAGCAAATTAACATGACACATATGGACGCTCCCTTGAAGTCAAGACGAGCCGATGTATAAACATCTAAGTTTTTGCTTTTGTTAATTATCATGTATCCCATTTCCCAGTAATGATGCGTCACAAGCTTGCTAAAAAACAAAGATAAATAAGCCAGACGCCCATCCTAAATTTTGCATTTTTAGAAACAAGTTGTATAGATAAATTAAGATGGGTGTCAGTCAAAAAGAAATG
>NZ_BADY01000141.1:0-9497 GCF_000241185.1 Pseudoalteromonas sp. BSi20495 | reverse complement strand
AGCTTTCCCCAACCAATTAGATAAGCAAGCGTATCACTAACACTTATTTCTGTTCCTTTAACATTCCCTTCTACTCTAACAGTTCTAGATAGCTCTTCAGGAATGCTTGAGTAGTCCGCTAGAATTTTATCAAATATTAGTTGAATTGCTTGTTCCAATTCTTGTTTATTTTGGGGGACAGATGACAAGGGTGACTCCATTAACATAACGAGGCCGTAGAATAACTCCAACAACCAAAATTAATTAAAAAACGAGCCCCAGCAATTAACTCTAAGCATTTTTAGAGCATTAGGTAATCCATTTGGATCCCATAAAACAGGCTGTTTTACTTCCATTTAAGTGCCTTGTTAACTGCTTTTTACTACGATTGCTAACGCAGCCACAATTAACGACGCAATAGCTGTAATCCAAGGGCCTAATTGCGCAATTTTATTGCGCCGTTCTTCGGCGGCCTTAAATATTACAAAGTCTAAAAGCTTAGTTAAATACTCCACTTCAAGCGGAGGTTTTTTAGAGTCTTCATTCTCATCGTCAGTTTCGTTTAGCCACTGTTTAGCATGCCGAATTTGTAGGCTATAAAAATAGTCAGCAGTTTTTTTGCTTTTATTCTTCGATTTCCTAAATAGACCTTTAAAAGAACTAAGAACTACTTCAATTTCATCTTTATCTATTGATCAATCGATTACTGTATTTTTCATAGAATATAAAAGCTGGTTTGGTATTGTTTTAACTGGCGTTTTGGAAGGGTTTACGGGTGTTTCAGTGGCTTTATTTTAAGTTAAAAGGGCTTTCCCTTCTTAATGCATCGTGTTTTGCAGCTTTTCTATATTATGAACAAGGCAACACAGTTGCCGCAGCGTAAACTAAAGGCATTCACTTTAGCTTGACCCCGTAAGGTCAATTTATTCATGCCTTTGTTCACTGTAATATTCCGCTAAAGGAATTTAAAGCAAATGTAAGAGAACTCACTAACCGCAACTGGGGGATCTCAATGACCCTACAAATTCATAAACTCACGCAGTATTTACGTGGCTGGGGACACTATTACTTAATAGCCAACACTTATCAGTTAACGGTGGATTTAGATCATTGGATCCGCCGTAGGATAAGAATGTGCTACTGGCGGCAATGGCGTAAACCGCGCACGAAAGTACGCAGTTTAATAAAACTGGGTGTTAGCGAACGACTCGCCATAGGCTGTGGTATCACCAGTAAAGGGCCTTGTCGAAGCTCAAAAAACAAAAGGAATTAACATTGCGCTAGGCAATGACTATTTAGCGTCACAAGGTTTAGTGTCATTGAGAGATATTTGGATCGGTATTCATTACGGGAGATGAACCGCCCATTGCGGACCCGCATGATGGGTGGTGTGGGGGCTGGAGGTTAGAGACCTCCGGCTACCCGATTAGCTTTACGCTACGGATATATTGCCAAGTTATCTTTGCTAAGTATGTAAGGTGAAGTTTTATAGTGAACGTAGAACCAGCTCGATATGGCCAGGATAACCCCTAAATTATATTCACGAAGAATCGGAATATAAATTATCAATGTAATAACTACCGCTAAATATAGTACAAATGTAGCCCAGAATAACTTTGAGCTGATAAGTTTCAATCTCACATTACAATTGGAACATTTAAAGTAAAATGGGAATGCGGATAAAGAAAAACTTAAAATATCTACTTTATACTCACAGCTAGGACATATACTCATAAACTTCCTTGTAAAGCTAACGCCGCAAATGAACGGCAAAAAATAGTTGGCTAAAATTTGTGAGGAACGAACAAAGCCAACTGTTTGTTGTCCGCACTTTTAATTTGTTTTGTTAGAAAGCCTGCATCCCATACTCAAGGCTTTTATTTCTGAGTTGAAAAGATACAACACGACTATGTTCGTCATAACTTACGATTTGATTCATAGTCTTACTTTTAAAATAGTCACCAATCTCACTAGCTGAAATATCTCTAGAAAATAAGACAGTGTGACTAACTGAGCTTTCCTTACATGCTGGTATGTCAGGGTTACTCCTGCACCTATCATCTAAAGTTGGCATTAAGACAGAAACCGAGTAAAAATTATTAGCTTGTTTGTCAGCATCCAAATAGACTCTCGTGCTTACAGTAGCAACCATACAACCAGAACCAATATAGTATTTATGAGAACGGCCGGAAATAGAACTGTGTCCAATCCTAAGGCTTTCTCCACTATCTGTCGAAATCGGAAAAGACTGGTAATACTCGTGAGCACATTGTTCCCGTTTAGAGTTCGATATTTCTGATGAAGGTAAATAACCCCAATCCCAAACAGGGTCAGGCTCTTTCTTTCCACAACCAAATAAAAACAACAAAGCTAAAAGGTAACTCAAATTCTTCATAGGCTTTCTAACACTTTAGTATTTATGCAACACACAGTTTGTGTTGCATAATCGCTTGTTGGACTGAGGCGCTACCTGCTTGGTGTGTTCGCGTTGGTATTGTTTATGCTATGGACTTTACTTATAAAGAAAGGCTTTTTATGGCCTAACCGATATCTAGCCAATTTCATTGACGTGTATATCGTATCTAAGCTATCCCTGCGTTACTCAGCGTTTATTATGTCCCTATTAAACCTAATATTAAACTGTTAAGCAATGATATTTTCACCGCGCACAGTCACTACTAGCCTGAGCAATTAAGCAGGTTAACTCATTGATTCTATTAAGCAGGCTAGCCCGCTAACTCGTTCGCCCTGTTGTAAGAATTGCTGTCTCCGACGCTGATATACCAATAAATCGTAAGATGCCAACCTTGCATGATTGACAGGGCCAATGAGGTATCAATGGACCTTTTTCTGTTTTTGGCTTCACTGGTTTACATGTGTGTGACTCTTGAGTCCTTATTAACGCTAACTTTTGTTTACGACATGCATTAGCTAAAAATTCATAGTGACGAATACGCATAAACCTCTTTGGCAGTATATGTTGTAAATAACGCCGTAAAAATTCGTCGCAACTCAGTGTCATGACCTTATTCCGGTTATTATCTTTATAATCACAACAATAAACCAATAAACAAGACAGCCACTTTAATTAAGCAACAAGATTGCACCATTAAATTTAATTTTTAGGTTAATAATTTATCTTTTATTACGGTAAAAATGGTCAAAAATAACATTAATACCTATTGACAGAGTTAAGGCTCATATATGATGTGAGTTTAGTTAGCAGTAGCCCCTAGTTTTGACATATCATTAATCCATTTAATTCTAGACTCTTTAGTAGAGCTTATAATAGGGCCAATCATTTTACTTTTCACAGAACCAAAACCAACGAATTTGAGTGTTGTTGTCTTTAATTGTTTGATAGCTGGGGCACCTTGAATCCAAAAGTAATACCATGGTGGGGTATCCATCGTCATCACAATTCGGGCTGTTTTCCCTTCCAGTAATTTTTTGGGAATAGATTTACCTTTCTCGTATTCAAATGCAAAACCAGGCAGAAATGTTCGATCAATAAGTCCTTTTAATTTTGCAGGTACTGCCCCCCACCAAATGGGTGTAAAAATAACTAAATGATCGCACCACTCAATATAGGCCTGAAATGACTTTAACGTATCTTCTAAAGAGGCTTTTTCATCATATCCGCTGGAAAGATCGATGTTGAACTCCATATCTGATATTTTTATCAGCTGGACCTCGTGTTTATTTTTAGCTGAATCTAAGTAAGCCTCAGCTAAAGAACTTACAAAACTATCGTTTTTAGGATTTCCCACCAGAACTAATACCCGCTTACTCATCTCATTATCCAATAATTAATTATGTGAGATGGAGTTTACCGTCTCCCCATTAGGGGAGAGTCAAATGTTTATTTAAGGATTTATCTGGTTATAGCATTTATCAATATTATTGACTTGCTTATTTATATCCTCAATTTTGCTAATTAATTCTTTTCTTATCTCGCTTAAAAATTGTTTAATTTTTTTCCAGTCAACTTTGTTATCATTGTAAACGATAACGCCTCTAAGTTTAGACAGCGTTATTCCTAAATCCTTTGCCTCTTTAATTAATATGAGAAGCTCTATATCTGTTTCATCATATACTCGATAGCGGCCTTTTCTTTCCGGCTGCCTTATCAATCCTTTTTCTTCATAGAATCGAATTGCCTTAATAGATAATCCTGTTTTTTTTGATGCTTCACCAATGTACATATAATACCGACTTATAACGAGGCAGTAGAATAACTTCAACAGCCAGATTCAATTAAAAAACGAGTCCTATAATCAACTTTAAGCATTTTTATTGACGTAATGCCGACTATCTATAAGACCTACTAGAAGCACTACTGGCCTCTATTTATTCTTTCACTTTACCTTTAGGAGGCCAAAAATGGAGGACACCTTCCCTATTTTAGCGCGAAAATATCCTTATTTTATAAGTTTTTATTAATACCAAAAAGTATAAGCTATTGCTATTAATAAATATTATGCTTGGGCTAGATTGTTTTATCATGTAAAGGTGAGTAAAGTTTCATTTAGCTAATGACAACTAATCCTCAATGACCGCTATTCGCTGAAGTACTGCTGGGTGCCATTAGTGGCCATAAAAATCTTAGCCACTGGTTAGTTACCTTTGCTTTATTTAGGAATAGCTTTTTGAAGACCATAGGTTAATAACACTGCAAAAGCACTGAGGTGAGACAACCCTATTAATACTTTGGATTGGGTACTTAACCCTTGACAATTTCGTGACTTTAACTGAGTCTCAAATGCTAGCATTTCCTCAACCATGCTGCCCTCCTCACTACCAATGTATATAAACACTTGTTCTTTCATGGCTTTATTGCTTTTTGCATAGTTACTTTCCAGCCGAAACATCGCTTTATTGTCATACCAGAACGATGGACTACCTAAATGTAATACTCAAACAATTCAGGATGAGTGATCAAAATGTTGGCGCCAAGCAACCCGCCATATGAGTAGACAACAAATATCTTTTTGTCCGGCTTAATTCGGTACTTATGGTTAATAAGGGGTAAAACTTCATCTGAAATGAAACTTATGTACTGGTTGGCTTGACCAGAATGCTTTTGAGGTTGGAGCGAGTGCCACCTTCATTTGAGGCATATGTTGGTGTGTAGTCACTTGTACGACTAATCAAAGGGTCATGTCCTTTGGAGTATGAAATCCCGACTATAATGACATCCTTAAAATATCTGCCCCCATTAGATGTACAATGCCACTCGCCGCTGCAACGAAGTAGCCCGTGTCTTTCAATAATACCAGAGGGTACTTTTTATTGCTTTGTGAATAATTGTTGGGCAAGCGTATATAAAGCTCATATTCTAATCCACTTTTTTCAGATTTGATTCAAGGTATGCGTATTTCAAATTTTAACTTCTGTATTCTTCTTCGCACTTAACGCTATAGAGCAAAAAAACAACAGCAAAGGCCAGCTTAAAAACATTTTTTCTTTTCCTTAAATGTGTAAAAACTAAATTTTTTGCTGCTTTTTATTCGAAAGACTTCTAATTTTATTTGCAATAGGCCTTTCGAAGAAAACATACGATATATACGCAAAAAACACGCTTAAGCTCAGTGATAACAACAACTTAAGTTCGTTGTTTAAATTTAATTTATTAACTATTCCGATAATAGGCATATGCAATAAATAGAATGAGTAAGACACCTTCCCTAAAAAGTCACCAATTTTATTTGCTAAAACAATATTGTTATTTGGTACTAAAAAAACAACACAAAAGAATACTGTGCTCATAACAAATAAAACTTACATAACTAAGCCACATCTTTTTTTTGTCGCCCTCGTTAATAGGTGAAAACTCAGGATACAATAGAGGTATTAAACATAAAGCTAATATAAACCAGTTACTTTTCATATAACTTGGCACTTTAAGTGATTTGTAATGCAAACCAAATATAACGCCAATAAAAAAATACGGAAACGTTCTTAAAGTACTAAAAAAGTTGTAAGGAATACTTTCAATTTCACCAAATAACCTTGGGAAATCAGCTAAATACCAAAACATCATAAAGGCAACGATTAATAAATATATATACCCTTTCCTTTCGCCTGCTAAAGACCAGAAAGCTACAAATATAATATAAAATTGTATTTCTGGTGGAATTGACCAAAGCACACTTTCGCCATGTATAAACAAAAGGTGCCCTATTAACGAATTAAGACCAGTTATGTTGTATAAAATATCATAGTTATTTTGTGTTAATAAGTAAGAGCTAAATACAATTACAAGGTATAGGGGTAAAACTCGGCCAGCTCTGGCTAATAAGTATCGTTCAATATTTGCTCTGCTAAACTTAGTGTCTAAATAAAGAAGTGACATTAAAAACCCACTAAGAAGGAAAAATAACATTACACCATAGGCTCCAGAACCACCCCCTAGAGAGCCATTTAACCAATGAGTTATATCTGAAAAGTGGGTAACAAATACAATAAGGGCGGCTAAAGCTCTTAAAGAGTTTAATTTTCTAATTTCCATGAAGTTGATTTAATCCTTAGCTTATTACTTTTTAAGTTGTTCAAATTGAATTATCGGCTGTATGATCTTAGATTTTATACAATACTACTGAGGCTTTTTACGTTTTAACCAGGCTTTAACGGGTACTATCCATTCTTTTCTGGGGATAAAAAAAGCGCCATGTTCTTTACCCGTTGAAATCGAAACTTCTTTATAAGAACTAACAGTGCCAAGATTCCTAGCAACTACATCGTCACACGAACCAACAGAATCAGATGTTTCATATACTGATAATAAATGACCATAAATAGCGATTTCTGCTCTTTTAGCTAATCCGCTTGTACAAGCCGCTAAAATTACAAAGTTAATATCCATGTTTTTTAAATTACTCGATGCAATTGCCGTGATAAACCCACCACGGGAAAAGCCAACTAAGGTTATGTTACTTGCAAGTACGCCATTTTTTAGTAATTTAGTTACTTGTTTAGATAGCTGTTCAGCATATTTAAAAGGATGGGTTTTAGCTGGTCGATGAGTAGCAATTAAATGATAGCTTGAGTCACCAAGTTCCTTTTTAATAGCTGGAAAATTATATTGCCCCCAGCGCTCATGGACAGGTTTAGGATCTATGCCCTCTACAATGAATCCGTGAGAATAAAAAACATATTTATCAGATGAATTTATTGTGTCTGGGAGGCTATCAAATATTTCACCGCCATAGCTAAATGAACTAAAAAGAAAAGTAAAAATAATAAAACATTTTTCTTTAAACATATTATACCTTTATAAAGCTAGAAGTGCCTGAAATAGAAGCTATTACCTTGTAGTTTTAGCGCCGAGCACTAAACTAGGATCAACTCTTTGATTGTCTTTAATTACTTCAAAATGAAGATGAACCCCTGTCGCTTTACCTGTATCACCAATAACCTGCCCAGCTTTAACCCAAGAACCTACTTTGGCGTCACTCGATTCTAGATGTGCATATAACGTTTGGTAGCCATTCTTATGTTGAATTAATACAGTATTGCCATAGTTCGAATGCAAGGTTTTGTTATCTGAAATAACTATTATTCCATCAGCAGCAGACAGCACAGGGCTGCCTCTTTCTCCAACATAGTCAACACCACGATGTGGCTTATAATCTCTGACCTTGCTGATACTACGAAATGTTGAGCTTATCGTATGGTTATCTAGTGGGTGCTGCCAAGTTAGATTGCCTGTCATTGCGGAGTCTTTTAAAAATATATGCAGACTAAAAATAACAAGTAACATTAAAAAGAACTTTAAAGTTAAAGTAAGTCGGCTTTTATTCGTTGGATAAGCAATGTGTGTAAGCCTCGCTTTGTAATCATCAACGCAAAGCGCACCAGAATTAAATTGAGCGACTGGATTGTTGTTATCAAATTGAACGCTTTTTTTTAATGATTGCAACAGTGCCTTGGCATAATCATGTTTGTTAAAATTAAAGCGACATATTGTCAGCCTGTCACACTTGTGTTCCATAGCGCGAATAAACTGCCATTCCATCTTTTTAACAAATGGGTTTATCCATAAAAGGGTGCTTAAGACCCTCCATAAAAGAATTGTAATATGATCTTTGTTTGTAATATGCGTTAGCTCATGTTGGATCAAAATGTTTTGTTGATCCTTTTTTAGCGATGAAAAATAGTTAGGTAGCACGATATAGGGCGCCGCTATGCCAATGACAAAAGGGCTATGGTTTAGCGAGGAAATTACAACTTTCACTTTACTAGTCGACAGCTCATTTATTAACTCAGATGCTCTTGATAAGCTTTTGAGGTTTTGCCAAACGGCTAATAGTTTAATTAATTTTAAGCAGGTAAAACCAAAGTAACCAACAATTAGCGCTGTTGCGATTAAATCTACTTTCTGCAAACTTGCATGAGTAATACTGGCTTGTTTTACTATTTGTACACTTTCTAAGCTTGAGTTTATATAATCCAAATCAGCAATAGGTATATTAATAGTGCCAAGAGACAAAGGGATAAAGGGTAAAAAGCTAGCTAAAAGCGCTGACCACCAAATACTTGGCGAGGTATTATCGTACTTGGTTATATAAGATGAGCAAGCATAAGCAAAGCCAGAAAATATAAGCCAAGGAAAAATACTATTTACTATGAATTGAATAATGAAAGAGTCCACTACTTTTGTTTTTCATCCTTTGAGAGTTGATTTAATAGTTCCTCTAATTCATCGATTTCTGCTTTATTTATTAAACGGCTATCAGCGAACATAGTGACAGGTAGAGGTTCATCTAACTCTAAGACATTGGTTGCGAACTCCTGCATGTAGGATGCAAGCGTCGGTATTTTCTCAATTAATGCCTTAAAGGTTTTTTTGTTGCCTGAGGAACCTACTTCTAAAATTCCCTTATTGCCCATTCTTTCCAAGGTTTTACGTGTAGATGAGTATGACCATCCATACTTTAATGCCAAGTGTTCATGGATTTCTTTGGCTGTGCGTGGCTGCTTTTTCCAAAGTAATTTCAGTATTTCTAACTCTGTTGAATTTGGCTTCATATAAAAATTTAAAAAGTGTGACTTGTGTCGCACTTTAACATTCGGTATGTTACAAGGCAACTTTGTGACACATGTCACACTTTGATTTTGGAAATTTATGAAAATTTATTTTAAAAATGTGATTTATAGCTTCCGTTTGAATTTTTGTAACCCTTCACTCGGAAGAATCAACTTCGAACAAGTTTTTGCAGACTGATTTAACTACTTTTTTAATCGCTAGATATACGGCTAAAAATTCCAATATTAAACTTATAAAGCAAAATTAAGGAAAAATATCAGATGAAACTGTTTTTTGTAAAATGCTTAACTTTTATTATTATGTTTAACGTAAGCTGCGACAATGCAGCAGTTGCTGAAGATCGTAGTTTTGAAATTGCTAGCAGCAAGGTTGTGACGATTGACTCTGAAGTACTGGGTAAGAAATATGATTTATTTATCAAAGTGCCCCGTAGTTACTTCTTGGAAGGAAATAAATCATTTAAGTATCT
>NZ_BADY01000142.1:0-993 GCF_000241185.1 Pseudoalteromonas sp. BSi20495 | reverse complement strand
GGTAATCCCCCCGAAAAATAATAGATGCCAAACGTAGAATTTTCTCTTATTGTAAACACAGGAGAAAATTATGAAAAAAGCACATTTTACAGACAGTCAAATCCTCGCCATTTTAAAACAAGCAGAAAGCGGCGTGCCTATTCCTGAGCTATGCCGTGAACATGGTATGGGCAACTCAACCTTTTATAAATGGCGCGCTAAATACGGCGGCATGGATGCGTCTTTAATGACACGAATGAAAGAACTTGAAGATGAAAATCGCCGTTTAAAGAAAATGTATGCTGAAGAGCGGCTAAAATCTGAGGTCATTCAGGAGGCAATGGCAAAAAAGTGGTAAAGGCTTCTGAGCGCAAAGTCTTGGCTCATGAAGTCGTTAGCACAAATAAAATGAGTATTGCCTTAGCCTGTCGTACTTTCATGATAAGTGAAACATGCTATCGCTATACGCCAAAACTGTCTGATGAAAATGAGAAAATTGCAGCGTTGCTATTGGATTTAAGCCAATGTCAGCGTAATTGGGGATTCGGTTTATGTTTTTTATATTTACGCAATGTTAAAGGCTACACATGGAATCATAAGCGTGTTTATCGTATTTACCGTGAGCTTGAGTTGAATCTGCGAATAAAGCCTAGAAAACGTCTAACAAGGAAGAAGCCTGAACCATTGGCTGTCCCTGAGGCCATTAACGAATGTTGGTCAATGGATTTTATGCACGACCAATTATCGGATGGCAGAGGGTGTCGCTTGTTCAATGTGATTGATGATTTCAATCGCGAAGGACTCACAATAGATGCTGACTTATCACTCCCCGCTGAGCGTGTTATCCGCTCACTCAATCAAATTATAGAATGGCGTGGTAAGCCAAAAGCTATCAGGTGTGACAATGGGCCTGAATATATTAGCCATAAATTAGCAGAGTGGGCGTTAAATAATAATATTGAATTACGATTTATTCAACCAGGTAACCCGCAACAAAATGCTTATGTAGAGCGG
>NZ_BADY01000143.1:0-3829 GCF_000241185.1 Pseudoalteromonas sp. BSi20495 | reverse complement strand
AAAAACACTCTGGAAGGGGTGGTTGAAATTAGCAGAAATGGTCGAATCTGCCGAATTGTTAATATCAATTCAGCAGACAGAAAAGTTGTGATCAAGAGACAGGGATGTCATAGGTAGGTACTTAAGAAAAATATTAAGTACAGCCTTAAAAATTTGGCTCTACCCCATACTGAAATACTCCTGTTTTTCGATCGCGTTTGGGGGGCGCCCTAGCTGCATTTTTCCTCAGAAAGTCAAATGCTCCATTAACTGCATTTAACAATCCTTTCCTATGCTTCCTAATAATCGCTGTTAATATGCCAATCCACCAAACACCCGTTGTTTTTGCTACTGTCATTGTAGACATTTCAGTTTTGAATATCTTTTCAATACAGCCAGTTAAAAACCTTTTAAGCGTGGTTACTATTAAACTTACATAAATTAGCGCCTCTTGTAAGGTTGCGTTTGATGTTTGAAAGCCGCGTAAATTATTATAAGACTTACACTCCTTAAAAAGTAATTCAACCTGCCAGCGTAACCTATATAATTTGCCTATTTCAGTCGCTGTAAATTCATCAATAGATAAATTAGTGACTAAAAATGTATATTGTTTTTCTTTTTTTGACCAATACCCAACGACTCTTGTTAGCTTGTTTTTTATGCTAACATTCATATCAATAAGATCATTTTTAGGTAATTCGGGGAGCAATTCACATAACTTTGGGGAATGACTTCCTGTTAATTCCTGTCCATTTTGCTTAAAAGCATTATGTACTCTGACTGCTTTTAACCCCTTCGCTCTTAATACGTAAAATCCTCCTGCTTTATCTAATTCATGAATATAACTACCTGAATAATACCCTCTATCAGCAAGTAACAACTGTCCTTTCAACTCTTTAAATGTTGGAAGTTCTTCACGTTCAGAGTAACTGTCTGGTGTTATGCCTGCTTTTTCAAAGCAACCTTGCGTTAAATTTAAAGTAGCATGCAATTCAATCGCTGCTGGACACGTATTTGAAAATCGCCCAGGAAAAACATCTTTTAAAGAACGATGAAGCATAATAGAGCTACCGTCCTGAATTAAAATATTCTCAAACTTGAACAAATCTTTTTTCGTGTACTTAAGCGCATCATTTATCCAACAATTAAAAACTCTATTTGTTACCTCTCGCATTAGTTCAGCTAGTTCAGGTTTAACTAACTGGTTATGAAAAGGCTTATACTTAATAGACTGCCCTGTTAGCTGATTATAAACTCTTAATATTTCGGATAAATAGATCGTTTTTTTATCCCCAAGCGCAGCAACAAGACTAACAACCATATGAAATGCGGTAATATTTCTTTCTCTTTTAGTAAATGCTACTTGTTTACCAAGTCGGTTCAGTTTTTTTTCACTTAGGATACTTTTTAACTTATTAATAAAAATGTTAGCATTCATTTGAAGCTCTTTTCTTGATTCTGTGGTTTGTGTGGTAACAACCATTTGATCATGAATTGAGCTTCAACTCAATTTCTTAAGATCTTACCTATGACATGGATGTAGGTAAGGGGCGTGAGCAGGACGCGGAAGCTTTGCTCGGTTTTTACTTAGCCCGCTAGGTTACAAACCTCACGCCGCGATTTAATCGCCCCTAGATTGAACAAATTTCAATCCACAAAGATCAACACGCCCTAATATTTTTTTGAAAATTAAATTATGTCTGGAATAATTTTAATTTAACTTTTATCTCGCGGTACAAAATCAAGTACGGTTGCGTTAATGCAGTAACGATCGCGCCCTCTTGGGCCTTCACCTGGGAACAAGTGCCCTAAGTGTATGCCTGTACTTTTAGAGCGAAGCTCAATGCGTGTCATGCCCCAGCTGCTATCGTCGTGCTGTGTTACGTTGTTTTTTACAGGATGAGTAAACGACAACCAACCAGTACCTGAGTTAAACCTATCGCTTGTATCAAATAGTGGCTCGCCACTTAATTTATCAACAAAAGTACCGTCAGGTGTATTTTTAAACTCTTTGTACTCTTTACAGTAAGGTCTATCTGTTCGCGCATCAAATGCAACTTTATAAGCATCGCTGTTACCCAATTTAAAAGCGCCTAATGCTTTATAAAACTCTTCAGGCGTTGCATAACCTTGACGGCCATATACCTCAACACCATTTTCTAAAAACAAAATGGTCGGTGTTGCCCACGTGGCTGACTTAATAGTTAAATCATCAAGTTGGTCAGCATGGCGAAACGACATTGGTATTGTCCCTTTGTAATCATTTGCGACTGCTTTTTTAAACTTTTCACAGTATGGGCAGTATTCACGTGAATCTAAGACTACGATTTGCTTTCCTGCTATTAAAGCAGTGTTATCTACTTTTTCTACAGGTGTTTTATTAAAAACAACACCGGTAGAATGATCTGGGCAATAGCCATTAGGGTTCTTTTCTAAATAATTTTGATGATACTCTTCTGCCGATACAAAGCCTTGAAGCGGTTTAATAACTGTTTCAATTTTGCCGTAGCTCGCATCAGTTAAAAGTTGCTGATATTGCGATTTAACTTGCTCAGCTACTTTAGCTTGCCCATCGGTAGTTGTTAATACGATTGAACGATATTGCGTACCTATGTCGTTCCCTTGGCGATTTTTTTGCGTAGGATCGTGACTTTCAAAATAGTTTTTTAAGAGATCTTCTGCTGAAATTATATTGCTGTTATACATAACTTGTACAACTTCAGCATAATTGTTCTCGTCAAAACGACGAGACTGATCAGTAATGTTTCTGTACGTTGCTTTAAAGCCCTTGCCGTCAGCGTAACCCGACTCAGCATCTATAACGCCATTAAGCGCTTCGTAGCGTTTTTCGGCTCCCCAAAAACAACCAGATCCAAGTACAATGGTCTCTACATGCATGGTTGCTTCTACATTACTGTGCTCAACCTTTTCCATAGATAAAGCAAAACTGCCTGCGCTAAATATAATAGCAGCGCCTGATAAATATAATAAATGCTGGTGTTTCATAAAGTACCTCATAAACAAGTGCGTGCTAATTAAGACCTCCTTATCTTAATTTTCATTTCAAGCTAATTACTTATTTAGTACGAAGCGTATTAAGTTTTAGTCCTCAATAAGTTAAATACGATTCATAGCTTAGTTCTTAAGGAACACAGACCGTGTGACTTCCTATCTTAAAACGGCAAATATCATTGTTTTTCTCAATGCTTTGCCGCTTACAATTTACCGCTAGTAGCTCAAATACACGATGTATCTTATGGCTGCACCGTGTTTGTTCTATGCAATCCAGAATATCATCCAACCAAAGATAACTGCACTTACTCGCTCTAAATGTCGAGATCGCACACTTAAACATACCCGCTGCACTATGGCAGATAAAACGCTTGATAAGTGTTTGCAGTATGCTCAGCCAAACCAATGATTCGGCAATATGAGGATCTCGTGTGATGAACCCTTTAAGGTTATTCCATGACTTTAGTTCTTTGAAAAACAACTCAATTTGCCAACGAGTTGCATATATATCGAGTAGCTCGTCAAAGCTAAACTGTGCCTCTTTTAAATTAGTAACAAGGAAAACGGGGCGCTTTTCATTCGGTAAATAGATAAGCCTGTACTCGGGCCCATTTTTCTTCCAACGTACTGTTAATTCAAGTGGTTGGCTTGCGAATTTATCGAGTAACGTTTTGAGTTTAATGTTCTTTTCTTTAAGTTCTATACCCGCGCAATAGGCTGATGTAACGATTGGGTTAATGTTTTTATTTGCTCTGATCAAAAAATATCCGCCATCTTGAGCTACTTGCTCAAAGTAATCTAAGTCAAAATACCCAGCATCAGCAAGTAATAACGTACC
>NZ_BADY01000144.1:0-722 GCF_000241185.1 Pseudoalteromonas sp. BSi20495 | reverse complement strand
GATACGTTATTACTTGCTGATGCTGGGTATTTTGACTTAGATTACTTTGAGCAAGTAGCTCAAGATGGCGGATATTTTTTGATCAGAGCAAATAAAAACATTAACCCAATCGTTACATCAGCTTATTGCGCGGGTATAGAACTTAAAGAAAAGAACATTAAAATCAAAACGTTACTCGATAAATTCGCAAGCCAACCACTTGAATTAACAGTACGTTGGAAGAAAAATGGGCCCGAGTACAGGCTTATCTATTTACCGAATGAAAAGCGCCCCGTTTTCCTTGTTACTAATTTAAAAGAGGCACAGTTTAGCTTTGACGAACTACTCGATATATATGCAACTCGTTGGCAAATTGAGTTGTTTTTCAAAGAACTAAAGTCATGGAATAACCTTAAAGGGTTCATCACACGAGATCCTCATATTGCCGAATCATTGGTTTGGCTGAGCATACTGCAAACACTTATCAAGCGTTTTATCTGCCATAGTGCAGCGGGTATGTTTAAGTGTGCGATCTCGACATTTAGAGCGAGTAAGTGCAGTTATCTTTGGTTGGATGATATTCTGGATTGCATAGAACAAACACGGTGCAGCCATAAGATACATCGTGTATTTGAGCTACTAGCGGTAAATTGTAAGCGGCAAAGCATTGAGAAAAACAATGATATTTGCCGTTTTAAGATAGGAAGTCACACGGTCTGTGTTCCTTAAGAACTAAGCTATGA